>NZ_JBFBVU010000119.1:0-276 GCF_040689105.1 Meridianimarinicoccus marinus | reverse complement strand
CCCGTCGACGAGGCGATGTGTGCGGGCATGCTGGTAGTGAGTTCAGGCAGGAGCGCAACGTAATCCGGCAGCAGAACGGGGGAGATGATCCCCACTTTCGTATTCTGTTCCGGTATCGCCAGAATTGCGTTAGGCGTTGCTTCGGAGCCCGTACCGGCCGTAGCGGGGATCAGTAAGGAGGAAATCCGCGCTGCGGGTTTTGTCCCGGCCAGCAGGGTATCCAGCCCCGGGGACTGCGGATGACACAGTACGGAGAGTAACTTTGCGACGTCCAGC
>NZ_JBFBVU010000118.1:0-277 GCF_040689105.1 Meridianimarinicoccus marinus | reverse complement strand
ACCAGACCTGCGCAACGGAAAAACGTCGCCGCCGCAAGCGTGGCACGCTCGTGGACCCGGCCAAGCGCGTGGTCATCAATGAGCTGGTGTGCGAGGGCTGTGGTGACTGCGGCGTGCAGAGCAACTGCATGAGCGTTGAGCCTCTGGAAACGGAGTTCGGCCGCAAGCGCCAGATCAACCAGAGCACCTGCAACAAGGACTTTTCCTGCGTCAAGGGCTTCTGTCCCAGCTTTGTGACGGTGGAGGGCGGTTCGCTCAAGAAGGCGGCCAAATCGAA
>NZ_JBFBVU010000116.1:0-277 GCF_040689105.1 Meridianimarinicoccus marinus | reverse complement strand
TCTTCCGCCGCACCGCCAGCCGCCGTGTCTGCCACGCAGGGCGCCTATCAGGCGATCCGCCAGATGATCATCACCGGTGAACTGGCTCCGGGCGAGAAGCTGAAGATCGAGCATCTCAAGGACCGGATGAACACCGGCGCCTCGCCGATCCGCGAGGCGCTGACCCTGCTGGTCTCGGACCAGCTGGTCGAACGGCTTGACCAGCGCGGCTTTCGCGCAGCCCCGGTCAGCCAGGAGAATTTCGGCGAGATCCTGAAACTGCGCTGCGCGCTGGAGG
>NZ_JBFBVU010000115.1:0-274 GCF_040689105.1 Meridianimarinicoccus marinus | reverse complement strand
CCCCTCCCCTGGCCGGGGTGGTGTGGGGGGCCCCCCGCCCCCTAAACCGCCCCCCCCCCCCCTCCCCCCCCCCCCCCCCCCCCCCCCCCCCCCCCCCCCCCCCCGCCCCCCCCCGCCCCCCCCCCCCGCGCGGCCCCCCCCCCCCCCCCCCCCCCCCCCCCCCCCCCCCCCCCAAAAAAAAAAAAAAAACAAAACAACACACAACCCAAAACCCCCCCCCCCACCACAAAAACCCCCCCAACCCCCAACAAAACCCCCCCCCCCCCCCACAACC
>NZ_JBFBVU010000114.1:0-280 GCF_040689105.1 Meridianimarinicoccus marinus | reverse complement strand
TTCTTCCGTTTTCTGTTACATAAGTCGTCCAGTAATCCTGATTGGTGTGCATATATCTTGCAGAAATAAAGTATTTTTTCAGAATTCCGAATTTCAGGTAAAGCCGGTCATTCGGGTTGGGATTCAGATAAAGATTTCCTCTGGAATAGGTACCGTTAATTTCAGGCATCAGGAAAGGATTAAACTCAGAATACCATGGTCTCCAGATGCTTCGGTTATAGGTAAGACTCAAGTCAAATTTCTCCGAAAAATTATATTTCAGCAATAAATTGGGAAGAAA
>NZ_JBFBVU010000011.1:0-127472 GCF_040689105.1 Meridianimarinicoccus marinus | reverse complement strand
CGATGACCCTGGAGTCCGGCGAACGGGTCTCGGTCTTCGGTGACGCCAGGATGACAACCGCGCTTCCGGATCGCGCAGCCCATCCCTGCGCAATCATCGAGACAGGCAACACGTCACACCGGTTCGCACAGAGCAAGCGCCGCAGAAAAACATGAACGCCGTGCAAGCAAAGCCCCCAGACGGACTCGCCATTTGAAGAGCCGACCGCCCGGGCGCTTCGCGCCACAAGGCGCGGGTCAAGTTCAATCGCCGAAACCGGGCCAGTTTTGAACGATCATTGACACGCCAACGGCAGGACATGGTTTATCTGGCCCACATCCGAACCGCCTCCGCCCTTTCGAACGACATCTATGACAAGCAAGGTCACGGCGTCGGTGAGCGTTTTGCCCCCCTGCGTCCCAAGTCTCAAGCCCCAAGGCAGTGACATTCTGTGCAAATCCGGATTGGTCTAGACAATATGGCGTATCTGCCATATTGGTTGGTCCAATACCAAGAAGAACACCATAAACTCCTGGGAGGACACCAAATGAACTGCTTTATTCGCAGGGCTGTTGCCAGCATGGCCCTCGGCGCGGCCGCGCTACTGTCTCCGGTTGGTCCAATTGGTCTAACCAATGCGGGAGCGCAGGAGTTCCCTGCAAAGCCCGTCGAAGTCATCGTGCCCTTCAAGCCAGGTGGCCGGACCGACACGGTCGCACGACTGGTGGGAGAGAAGATCCAGGAGGACGGCCTGCTGCCGCAACCCTTTGTCGTGGTGAATGCCGATGGTGGCGCAGGTGCAAATGCGGTGAACCGCATGCAACGCGGCGATGACGACGGTCACACCATCATCCACTGGCATCACCAGGCGCTGATCGCCATGGCGATGAACCTGGGCGACTTCTCCCTCGATGACTTCAAGGCCATCGGCTACACCGGCGGCGGCAGCCCGGTCTGGGTGGTCAGTGCCGACAGCGAGTTCCAGACCCTCGACGAGCTGATCGCGCACCTTAAGGCCAACCCCCGCAGCCTGGTCGAGGCTGTTGGCATCGGCACGATCCCGCATTTCGTCGGCGCCATGCTGGCTAGCGAAGGTGGGTTTGAGACCCGCTATGTCACCGCCAACTCCGGCGCCGACCGCCTGCGCCTCATTCTCGGCGGTAACGCCGATATCGCGCTGTTCGCCGCGTCCGAATACCTGGCCCAAGGCGAAGGGCTCAGACCGCTGGTCTACTTCGGCAAGGAACGCCTGCCGGCCCTGCCCGATGTGCCCACCGCGCTGGAGCTTGGCTATGACGTGTCCTGGGCCAACCCCAACTGGTGGCTCGCCCCGGCATCGACGCCGGATGAGAATATCGCCATCCTTGCCGAGGCGCTGGAGACCGTGATCAACGATCCGGACATCGTGGAGTATTTCAACAACAACACGCTTCAGCCCTATTGGACACCGGGCGATGAAGCTTTCGAGGACGCGCAAAAGCAACTTGAGGCGCTCTCTGCCGTGGCCGCGACCATCAACTGATCAGCAGGGCGGGCCCCTTCGGCCCGCCCTTTCGGATATTCACAACAGGACGCGCAGGCATGGACGACAGAACACGGGCGACATTGGCCGACCTTGCGCTTGCGGGTCTAACCTTCTCCGGGGCTGCCGTGCTGCTGGTCGGCGCGGCGTCCCTGCCGCCGCCGCGGTTCGAGCCCCTTGGCTCTGCCGCCCTGCCCCGCATTCTCGGCAGCATCCTTTTCCTCTTTGCCGCGATCATCGCCATCACCGCGATCCGGCGCGCAAGCAACGGCAAGCCCGCGCCCACAGCCAAGGCAACCGTCCCGAAAGCGGACCCGAAACGCGGTGCCCTCGTGCTGGCCGCGCTCATCATCTATGCCTTTATGCTGGACGTGCTGCGCGTGCCCTTTCTTGTCGCCACGCCCCTGTTCGTCACCGCCACCGGTCTGTCCATCGGGGCCCGCAGTTGGCGCAATCTTGCCGCCTTCGCGGTTTTGGGCCTGATCCTGGCCGGGGGCATTTCCGTTGTGCTGGAGCGTTTCCTCTACGTGCGGATCGGCTGACCCATGATTGACGCGTTTCTTCTTCTGTTCGCGCCGACGAACCTGCTGTTCCTGTTCATCGGCACGTCGCTTGGCATCGTGGTTGGTGCCATCCCCGGCCTGACCGCCACCATGCTGATCGCCCTGACGCTGCCATTGACCTTCAACATGGAACCGGTCAGCGCCGTGACCCTGCTGATCGGGGAATACGTCGGCGGTATTTCGGGCGGGCTGATCATGGCGATCCTGCTGCGGATGCCGGGAACCCCTGCCTCTATCGTGACGACCTTCGACGGCTATCCGATGGCGCAAAGCGGCCGCGCCGAACGGGCGCTGGCGCTGGGGATCATGGCCTCCGTCGTCGGCGGGATCATCTCGTGGGGGTTTCTGGCCGGCATGTCGCCCGCGCTGGCGCGCTTTGCCCTGAAGTTCGGCCCGTGGGAGTATTTCACCCTGGTTCTCATGGCGCTGGTGATGCTTGCGGTGCTGTCGCAAGGCTCGATCGTCAAGGGGTTGCTGGGGGCAGCACTTGGCATGGCCTTCGCGCTGCCCGGCATCGACAATTCGATCGGCCAGGCCCGCCTGACCTTCGGGTCCGACGCCATGCTGTCGGGCTTCGGCCTGCTGCCGGTGCTGATCGGCGCGTTTGCCATCAGTCAGATCCTGCGCGACAGCGCCACGCCGCAGAACATTGGCAAGATGGAACTGCCAAAGCGCCACCTGCCAATCTACCGGCGCGACATTGCCTATGCGCCGGGCCTGCTGCGCGGATCGGTGATCGGCACCTGGATCGGGCTGCTGCCAGGGATCGGCGGCAATATCGCCGCGTTGGTGTCCTATTCGACCGAGAAGCAGATTTCGCGCGAGCCCGAAAAATTCGGCACCGGCCACGAACCCGGCGTGATCGCCGCGGAAAGCGCCAACAACGCGGCCATCGGAGGTGCCCTGATCCCGCTGATCACCATGGGTATTCCGGGCAGCGTGACCGAGGCCATCCTGATCGGCGCCCTGACCATCCACAACCTGCAACCCGGCCCGCTGCTGTTCCAGAACGCCCCGGAAATCGCCTATGGCATCATCGCGGCCTACCTTGTGGCCAATGTGCTGATGCTGATGCTGATGTGGGGGCTTGTGCGCTATATCGCCCAGATCGTCCGCCTGCCGCGCTCCGGACTGATGGCGGGCATCCTGGTGTTCTGCGTCACCGGCTCCTATGCGGTCAATTCCAGCTTCACCGACGTCTGGGTGATGATCGGCTTCGGGGTCATCGGACTGGGGCTGGAATACTGCCGCGTCCCGCTCGGGCCCTTCGTGATCGGCTTCGTGCTCAGCCCCATTGCCGAAGAACAGCTTCGGGCCTCGCTGATGATGTCGGACGGCGATTTCACCGAGATCCTGTACCGCCCCTACGCACTTGTCTTCCTTGCGTTGGCCGCTCTGACGGTTGCCTGGCCCGCCATCGCCCGCCGCATCGGTGCGCGGGGCGCGCTGCGAAAGGATATCCCATGAACCTGCTGGACCTGCCATTGGGCAGCCGCCGCTATCTGGATATTGCCCGACAACTGGCGGCAGGTATCGAAAGCGGCCGGTACCGCGCGGGCGAGCGCCTGCCCCCCGAACGCGAATTGGCCCAGACACTGGATGTCAGCCGGACCACCGTCCGCGAGGCGCTGCTGGCACTGGAAATCATGCGCTATATCGAGATCCGCGTCGGGTCCGGCGTGTTCGTTCTGGACCTTGCCCATCGCTCACGATCCGATCCGGGCGAACCCCAGGGCGCCTCTCCTTCGGATGTGCTGGCCTCGCGCCGCCTTGTCGAGGCAGAGACCGCCGCCCTTGCGGCCCAACAGGTCACCGAGCCCCAGATCGCCGCCATGCACATCACCATCGACGAGATGGCGGCCACCGTCGACGATGTGGCGCGGTTCGACGCGGCCGATGCGCAGTTCCATTCGCTGATTGCCGGGGCCGCCGGGAATGACGTGCTGGCCGGGATCGTCACGCAGCTGTGGCGCATGCGCGAAAGCGACATGTGGGCCTTCTGGTATGACCAGACCCGCAGCGTGGCCAACCGCCAACGCTCGGTCGAGGATCACAGGACCATCCTGCGCGCCATCGAACGCGGCCTGCCCGATGCCGCGCGCACAGCGATGCAGGCGCATCTCGATGTGCTCGCGGACCGCTTTTACCAACTGAAACTTTGAAAGTGACGCCTGACATGACCGATGCTCCCGACATTGTCTTCATCATCACCGATCAGCAGCGGTACGACACGATTGCCACGCTCGGGGCGTCGCACATGGACACGCCGAACATCGACAGATTGGCCAGGACGGGCGTGAATTTCAGCCAATGCCACGTCACGGCACCGTCGTGCGTGCCCTGCCGGGCCAGCCTGTTCACCGGCTATTACCCCCATACCAACGGCGTCCTTGCCAATGGCCAGCCGTGGAGCAGGACCTGGGTCTCGGACCTTGCCAATGCCGGCTACCACTGTGTCAACATCGGCAAGATGCACACCATTCCATATGATGCCAAGGCGGGCTTTCACGAACGCTATGTGGTCGAGAACAAGGACCGCTACATGGAGGGGCGCTGGTTCTTCGACGAATGGGACAAGGCGCTTGCCAGTCACGGCCTGAAGAAGCAGCAACGCGAAGAATACCGCAAGCGCGACGATTATCGCGACCGACTGGGGGCGTTCACATGGGATCTGGCGCCCAAGCTGCAATCGGACAACTTCGTTGGCGATACCGCCTGCTGGTGGCTGGAGACCAAACCGGTGGAAAAACCGCTGTTTCTGGTGGTCGGATTTCCCGGCCCGCACCCGCCCTATGACCCAACGCCCGAGCTGGCGCAGAAATACATGGACCGCGATGTGCCGGTGCCCGACGTCAGCGACGCGGAACTGGCCGATCTCGCGGGCCCTTGGGTCGAAAAGCGCCAGCATGACGTGGATGTAGATCACGACAGTGTCGCCTGGAAGCTTGACCCCACGCCCGAGGAATTGCACAGGATGCGGGCCTATTACTATGCCAATGTCGAAATGATCGACACGCAAGTCGGCCGCATTCTGGACAGGCTGGAGGCGCGTGGAAACATGGACAACACGATTGTCATCTTCACGTCGGATCACGGAGACAATCTGGGCGATCATGGCCTGGTCCAGAAATGGGCCCCCTACGAAGAGGTCACCCGCGTCCCCCTGATCATTTCCGCACCGAACCGTTTCAAGGCCGGACAGGTGGATGCCCTTGTGCAGCTTTTCGATCTCGGGCCCACCATTCTGGAATGGGCGGGGGTGACACCGGACCCGACCTATGAGGCGATCTCACTCAATCCCGCATTGCAGGGGGAGACTTTCGCCGGGCGCGATCACGTGTTCTGCGAGCAGGCGGGCGATGTGAACATGACCGGTGCGAGCTTCCTGACCATGGTCCGCTCGCCGACGCACAAGCTGGTACACTTTCGAAACAGTGACGAGGGGCAGCTTTTCGACCTGACCAGCGCGGCCGGTGAAACGAAGAACCTGTGGGATGATCCCGGCGCGGCCGAGGTCAAACAGGCCCTACTGCAACGGATGCTGGAGTTTCATATCGAAAGCACAATGCACACCCGCAACGCCCGCCGCCTGATCGTCTCGCCCGCCGGTGCGGAAGCCTTGCAATAGCAGCCTTGGCAGCGCCCCCCCGTCGACCGGACCCAGGGCAGGTACAGGGTCCGGCACCGTCCTAGGCGGTGAGGCGGATGGCCCCAAAACAGCGACCGCCCCCTTGTGGGATCACGACATCGCTCGTTCCAGCGCCCGCTTCATCGCGTCCTTGTCGGCACTTGCAACTTCAAGTATCTCGGCGGCCTTGCGGAACGCCAGCGGCGGGAAGGCGCTCGCCTTCGGCTCGATCAACAGGGCGCCGGGCCGGTCTTCGAGTTGTTGCTTCAGCATGCGGTGCATCATGATCCGCATCGCCCCGACCGCAGCCTCCATGGGACCGGGAACCTCGGTGCTTTCGCGGGCCGCAACGCTGGCCACGTCCACCGCAAGAACCAGATCCGCTTCCGGCAATGCATCCAACGGCAGGTTGTTGGTCACACCTCCGTCCATCAGCACGCGCCCCTCCAGCAACGAGGGCCGGAACACGCCGGGGATCGCGATCGACGCGGCCAGCGCCGGCTTCAAAGGCCCCTTGCGCAGGAACACCGTTTCACGGGCATGAAAATCCGTGGCCACCGCCGTGAAAGGGATCCCGAGCGATTCAAACCGTTCGGGCATGGTCGGCGGCAGCGCGATCTGGACGGCGTGATGCGCGTTCAGCGCGCCGGGCACGAACGGAAACCGGCCCGGCCGCGAGGCCAGAAACCGCTTCATCTCGCGCGCCGGGTTCTCGGCGATGCTCAAAATCCACGCCCGGATATCGCGTCCGGTCATCCCGGCGGCATAGCCTGCCCCGATCAGTGCGCCCATCGAGGTTCCGGAAATCGCGATGGGACGCAGGCCCAACTCGTCCACGACTTCCAGCACCGGCACATGCCCGATCCCCGCAGCACCCCCGCCGCTGAGTGCAATCGCAAGCCTCATCCCCGCGGGCCGCGCATCCGGCGCCAATCGCGCGACGCCCGTACAAAAGCCATCCTGTCAAATCCCCTGCGAAAATCCGATGCGGGACCCTAAAGCGGGCGCATGCGCTTGCCCAGCCCCGCGTCAGCCCGGTGTCATCCCTGGCAATCGGCGGCCCGGATCGCCGCGACAGCGCGCGCGCCATCGGCGCGGCTCATGTAGCGGGTCCAGCCCAGGAAATAGACCAGACCATCCTCGGCCCGGTTGACATATTCGACCACCACTTGCCCCTCGGGATCCAGGACCACCAGCCGCCCCTGCGAGGTTTCCTCGACCATCACGAAGCCGCCCGGCAGACGTTCGAACAACCCGCCGAACAGGGCTTTCACCTCGTGCTCGGCCAGCGCCTGATCATGCGGGCCGCTGACGCTGTCAGTCTCGAAATCGTAGTAGCTGATCTTGTTGGCATCGCGCACATGGGCGCGGCCGGAGGTGTTGATCACATCGTTGTTGAAGATGGCAATGGTGTGGTCGTCCACGATATCCACATCGTGCTGCGCCCGCCACGGACCCTGACGCAGCCAGATGATCTCGTCGGTTTCGGGGCGGAACTGCATCACCACCGAGGACTCCCGGAAGCTGAGGAACACATCCCCGCGCTTCCAGTAGGGTCCGTCCTCGAATACAGGCTGCACATCGTTCAGATGCATCGGGTTGTCGTTGTTCTTGCTCACCTCGAAGACCAGATGCTCGTGGCCGTGCTCAAGCAGGACATCACCGATGGAACGGCTGTAAAGGACTTCTCCGTCTGCGCTGATCTGCGCGATGGCCACATTGCTGAAGCTGTCGTTGACCTTGTAGTCCGCTTCCAGCGGCAGCTTGTCGGGCAGCCAGAAATGCCCATCCGGCCCGCGCTCGAGCGCGTGGTGATAGTAGCCGCGCTTGCTGCGCCAGACCAGATCGCCGCAAGGGCTCAGGCGCACCAGCGGAGAGTGATGATCCTTGATGAGCACGTCGCCGTTATCGAGCATATAGGGATGGATGGCGCGGAACCGCTTGGGGATATGCGCGGTTGCGATGTCGTTCTCGATTTCCGGTGTCCAGCCGGCGAAGAACTCTTCCGGGCGGGTCACCAGCCGGTGTTCGGTGGTGCCGGATTTCAGATCCACCAGTTCCACCACATGGCGTTCGACCGAGCGGTCATAACGGCTGAGCAGGACGAAGCCGTCGGGCCGTTCTTCCGGGGTCGACTGGTCGAAGTTCCAGCCCGCCCGACCCTTGAAGCGATGCGGATCCCGGACCGACATCCAGTTGTCTTCCTGCGCGCTCAACACGTCCTGAAGCTCGGCGGGTGTCGAAGCAAGCTGGTAGGCGACTTTTCCGAAGGCTCCGAACCGGTTGTGTCCCAGCATCTCGTTGCGGACCGCGGCGCCGAACACGATCGCGCCAATTGCGGCAAGCAGGAGCAGAAGCAGAACAAACCAGAGCTCAACTTTCTTGAAAAAAAATCGTTCCATCAGGGCAAAAACTCACACAGCGATGTTTCCGGTCTGGGAAACGGGCGCTTGCCTTGCCGGTAACTGGGCCCAAAACTCTTCAAGCTGTGTCTCCCCTAACCTCAAACGCTACGGGGCAAGGTTAATTTTGGCAACGGTTTTACGGGCGCGGGGCTGGGGGCGTAGTGCCTTACGCCCTCGGATCCGGGGCGCGGCTTCGCCGTCCTGATCTTGCCCCGGTTTCACCGGACACTCAGGCGGTTGCGATTTGAGCTGCGATGTATGCGCGTAGCCAGCGCATCTTCAGCCCCGCGTAAGGGCGGTTTTCAGTGTGGCCGTGGAACCACCCGGCGACCCACCGAACCCGGTCCGATAGATCAACCTGCCCAGAACATCGGTCGCGAAAATCGGCGCAGCCGGCGGCCTGGTCTGCACATAGACCACGTCGAAGGTGCGGAACGTCCCGATGAAGGTCGGGACCGTCAGCGCGGTGAACTCGGGCTGATCGGACGGCGGGGACATGACCGGCTTTTCGAAGATGTCGCGGTGATAGGAGAGCCCCAACAATCGGGTGCCCGGGATCGCCCCCCAGATCGCGCCGTTCCGGGTGATGGCTTCGGCGGCAGCGTCGCCCAGGCGGGAGGTGCCGGGCTGTCCTCTCAGCTCCATCGCATTACCCGCTTCGGTCGCGGCAAGGGTTTGGGGCCGGCGGGCAGACCGACCAGATCCGGCGCCTCGCTGGCATCCAGAATGACCGTCACGCGGTCGTGCCATTCGGGGTGATTCTGCCACATGGTCAACGTGACCTCATCGGCCCGCGACGGCAGCGCCATCACACTGGCCAGAAGTCTGGCCTTGAGGGATCGTTGCATTGGATGTCCTCCTGGTGGGGACCGGACTCCTTCATCCCCTGCCGAAGGGTCTACGCCCGCCGAAGCGCGCGACCGTTCTTGCGTCGAAGACGTGCAGCCGCTGGCAAGCGACCGCGACAACTTCAAGCTGATGCTCGCCCGCGCCGTCCTGCACCGCCCGCAGCGCCGTCAGCGACTGATCACCACGCCGGCGATGAACGAGGCCATCGCGGGATTTCCGCCACCGGGCAGGAAGGGGTGACCCGAGCGCGGGCCTTGCAGGAGGCTCACCGGGACCGGTTTCGCACAAGGTTGCCGCGGCCTGGCGGATCCCGACGGCTAGATGTCCTTGACCAGCCGCAGCGCGTCGTAGATCGCGGCGTGGGTGTTGCGGGCGCTGACCGCGTCGCCGATGCGGAACAGTTGAAACCGGCCCTCCGGGTTGCGGCACAGGCTTTGCGGTCGCCCCTGCAGAAGCGCATCGTGGTCCACTGCCCCGCCGTTCGACGACAGCGGTTTCAGGTCGAGATACAGATCCTCCAGCGGCAGGGTGCCATAGTTCACCACCACCTGATCGTATTGTGCATCAAAGCGGTGATCGCTGTAGTCAGTGCCGATGGTGGCGGTCAGCTTGTTGCCGTCGCGCTGCACGTCTAGCAGTCTTCGCGCTACGGTGAAACGCACGTCCTTGTCCTGCAGCGCCCGCATGTAGGGCACCAGGTTCATCGCCATGATGTCAGGGGCAAACACCCGGTCGGGGGTCATCACCTCGACCGTCGATCCCGCCAGTGCCGCCATTTCGGCGGCCTGAAGCCCCGGATGGTCGCCGCTTTCGTCATAGATCAGCACCGACCCGGCGGGCTTCACATCGCTCGACAGGATGTCCCACGTGCTGACCACATGGGCCGGATCCCCCCGCGTTTCGAACAGCCCCGTGTTGGGCACACCGCCGGTGGCCACGATCACCACATCCGGCTGCAAGGCGGTCACATCCGCGGCCTCGGCCCAGGTGTTGAAGCGGAACGCAACATCCCGCGCGGCGCATTGCGCCATGCGCCAGTCGATGATCGAGATCATCTCGCGCCGGCGCGGCGATTGCGCGGTCAGCCGCACCTGCCCGCCCGGATCGGCGGCGGCTTCCAGAACCGTGACGTCATGGCCGCGCTCGGCGGCGACGCGGGCCGCTTCCAGCCCGCCGGGACCGGCGCCGATCACCACGACCTTGCGGGGCACGGACACCGGGGCGATCTCATGCGGCATGGTCAGTTCCCGTCCCGTCGCGGCGTTGTGCATGCACAGCGCATCGCCCGCCTGATAGATCCGGTCCAGACAATAGGTGGCGCCGACGCAGGGGCGAATGTCCTCTTCGCGGCCCTCGACGATCTTGCGGACGATATGCGGGTCGGCCATATGCGCCCGCGTCATGCCAACCATATCCAGCAGGCCCGCCGCCACCGCGTGGCGCGCCGTGGCCACATCGGGGATCTTGGCGGCGTGGAAAGTGGGCATGCCGGTGGCCTTGCGTACAGCACCTGCGAAATCCAGATGCGGGGCGTTCCTCATGCCCTGCACCGGGATCACATCGGTCATTGCCGGATCGGTGTGAATGCGGCCCCGGATCACGTTGAGGAAATCCACCTGCCCGGTGGCGGCCAGCCGTTTCGAGATCTCGATCCCCTCCTCGGCGGTGATGCCGCCCGTCTGCGCCTCATCCGCCGTATAGCGGAAGCCGACGATGAACTCGGGGCCGACGCGTTTGCGCACCGCCGCCAGAACGCCCAGCGGGAACCGCAGCCGGTTTTCCAACGTGTCCGCCCCGTAAGGGCCGGTCAGATCATTGGTCAGCGGTGACCAGAACTGGTCCAGCAGATGGCCGTAGGCCTGCAATTCGATCCCGTCCATGCCGCCCGCCTGCATCCGCTCGGCGGCATCGGCGAAATCGCCAAGGATGCGGTCGATGTCCCAATCCTCGATCAGCTTGGGAAAGGCGCGATGCGCCGGTTCGCGATGCCGGGACGACGATACCGACGGCAGCCAGTCGCCCTTGTTCCAGCCAGTGCGCCGCCCCAGATGTGTCAGTTGGATCATCACCGCGCAGCCGTGGTCATGGCAGGCGTCGGTCAGGTTGCGGATCCACGGCACCACCTCATCCTTGTAGGCGAGGATGTTGTTGAACACCGGCGGGCTGTCCTTCGACACCGCCGCCGATCCGGCGGTCATGGTCAGCGCGACACCGGCCCTGGCCCGTTCTTCGTGATAGGCCCGGTAGCGGTCCTTGGGCATCCCATCCTCGGGGTACGCCGGTTCGTGACTGGTGGTCATGATCCGGTTTCTCAGGGTCAGATGCTTGAGCCGATAGGGTTGCAGCAACGGATCCTTGGACATGGGCAACCTCAATACCACGCGTCGGGCATCGACGCCTTTTTCTTTGCCATGAAGTCCTGCAGCCCGTCATCGATGCCGGGATCCAGCGCGGGCGGCACATAGTCGGCCAGCACTTCCTTCCAGCGCCGGTTGGCCCGTGTGACCGCGTCGGCGCCGCCCTGTTCATCCCAGGTTTCCCAGGGCTGGGCGTCGTCCAGCGCGCTGTCCCAATAAGCGGTCTTGTAGTGGCGCAGGGTGTGGGCCGTGGAAAACAGATGCTCGCCGGGGCCGTGTTCGGCCAGCGCGTCGAAGGCCAGCGTGTCGTCACTGACCTCGACCCCCTTCAGATAGGCGTGCAAGGCGCCGCACAGATCCGCATCCAGCATGAATTTCTCGTAGGACATGCTGAGCAGCCCATCCAGAAACCCCGCCGAATGCAGGATGTAATTGGCCCCGCAGTGCACCGCCGACAGCATTGACATCATCGCCTGCTGCATCGACTGCGCGTCGGGCAGTTTCGAGGTGCTGAAGTTGCCCGCGCAGCGCAGCGGCAGGTTCAGACGCCGCGCCAACTGCCCCATGACCAGCGATCCCAGCGCCGGTTCCGGCGTGCCGAACGTGGGTGAGCCCGAGCGCAGTGACATGGAACTGAGAAAGCTGGCCAGCACCGCCGGCGCGCCGGGGCGGACCAGTTGCGTCAGCGCGCAGGAGGTCATGCTTTCCGCCAGGCATTGCGCCACCGATCCGGCCATGGTCAGCGGCGACACCGCCCCGCCCAGCAGGAACGGCAGGTGGATCGAGCCCTGCCCGGCCCCCGCATAGGCCCGGATGCCGCGCGTCGTGACCCCGTCCAGCACCAGCGGCGAGGTCGTGTTGAAATTGCCCATGATGACGCAATGGCGGTCCACGAACCCGGTGCCGAACAGGATGCGGCACATCTCGATGCTGTCCTCGGCCCGTTCGGGCGCGGTGATTGAGCCTAGGAACGCCCGGTCCGAATAGCGGATATGGGCATAGACCATGTCCAGATGCCGCTTGTTCACGGCGATATCCGTCGGCTCGCAGATGGTGCCGCCGGAATGGTGCAGCCAAGGGCTGGACTGCGCCAGTTTCACGAAGTTGCGAAAGTCTTCGATCGTGCCATAGCGGCGGCCGCGATCCAGATCCATGACGAAGGGCGACCCATAAGAGGGCGCAAAGACCACCGCGTCGCCGCCAATCTCGACCGAGTTCTTCGGGTTACGCGCGTGCTGAGTGAAGCGCGCGGGCGCGCTGCGCAGGATCTCGCGGATCAGGCCCGGCTCAAACCGGATGTTGCAGCGCCCCGCGCCCAGATCCTTAACCTGCCCGCCCGCGTCGCGGAACAGCCGCACGGTTTCCGGATCGTCGCGAAACTCGATCCCGATCTCGGCCAGGATGCGGTCGGCGGTGGCCTCGATCCGGACCAGCGCGTCCTCACCCAGAAGGTCATAGGGCGGGATGCCGCGCGTGATGTAGGGCACTTCCAGATGCGGGTTCTGGCCCGGAATGCCACTGCGGGGCGCATCATTGCCACCGCGCGCGCGCCGCCTTGACCTGCGTTTCACCGCCTCCCCGTCACGCATCGCCGGTGCCTTTCGACTCGAATTATTGACATAAGTGTTGAGGTATTTGACATACCTGTCAAGTAAATCCACAATCGCCGCATGACAGCATCCGATCCCACCCGCCCCCGCGCCTCCGAAGAGATCTGGCTGAAGGCCGCCTATGACGTGCTGACCGAAAGCGGCGTCGAGGCGGTAAAGATCATGCCGCTGGCCAAGCGGCTGGGTCTGACCCGCACCGGGTTCTACTGGCATTTCAAGGATCGCGAGGCGCTTCTGGAGGCGATGATCCGGCACTGGGAAGACACCAACACCGGCAATCTGGTCGCGCGCTGCGAAGCCTATGCCGCCAGCATCTGCGAGGCGGTGTTCAACCTGTTCGATTGCTGGCTGGACAACAGGCTGTTCGACTCGCGGCTGGATCTGGCGATCCGCAACTGGGCGCGCAACGATCCCGCCCTGCAACAGCGGCTCGACCAGGCCGACGCGCGCCGGAAAGAAGCGATGGTGGGGATGTTCCTGCGGTTCGGCTATGACCGGACCGAGGCCGAACTGCGCGCGCTGACCATGATCTATACGCAGATCGGGTATATCTCGCTGCAGGTGACCGAGGATCTGGACCAGCGCCTTGCGCTGATGCCCGGCTATGTCGAGATTTTCACGGGTCAGAAACCGGACGCAGCCAGCATCCGGCGCTTCATGGCGCGCCATCCCACCGGGGCGGAGTAACCCCCGGGGCCGCCGTGTCGGCGCCCCCGGCTATATTCAAACCATGCGCAAGGGGTCCAAAGTCCCTATTTCGCGGCCGCCTCTTTCAGCTTGGCCAGCACCTCTTCGCATTGGGCCGCACTTCCGACGATTTCGCCCTCGACACTGTTGTCGCTGCCGATGTTGCGGGCGGCGCGGGTCAGCACCTGATCCACCTGCTCGGCGCTCAACAAGCCTTCGTCCTGTGCAGCCTGAACGGTGGTGCAGATCCCCGCACTCAGCCCGGTGGCAATGCCAACACCTGCTGCTGTTCCGATCATCATCGGCGCACCGACGAAGGCTCCGATCAAGAGGCCGACGACCAGCATGATCACGCCAATCAAGAGTTTTCCCATGGGGGTGTTCCTTTGTTGGGATTGGAAGTTTGCGGCGGCGCGGCCCGTCTGTCTGGCCCGCGCCGCCTGTCATTCGATGCCGAAGATCACGTTGTAGCCCACGGCGGCATTGCCGCGATTGATGACTTCGACCACGTGATCGCCGGTCTGCCAAAGCTGGCCCCGGTATTCCTTGTCCGGCGACATCTGGTCCAGCAGGAAGCTGCGGTCGGGGTTGAAGATCTGATAGGACAGGCCCGGCCCCTGTCCGGCCACCCGCACAAACAGGAACTGACCGTCCTTTGCGCCCAGTACATAACGGCGCGAGGCGCCTGGGGGCAGCGTGCCGATCAGTTCCGCGCCCGACGCGCCCGGATCGAAGCGCACGCGCTGTTCATCGGTTCCGCCGACAGCGACATCCGATGCGGGCATCGGGGCCGGCGCGGACGTCCCGCTGCCCTCGACCAGGAAATCGCCTGCGGCCCAGCCCTCATTCCCGGGATCGGCCAGTGTTGCCACGCGGCACCAGCGGCGGCCCTCGGCCATGCGGCAGCCAAGATTGCGCAGGCTGGTCCCGTTTGGGAGCGCGACCATGACAGCGGCCCCGTGCGACGGTCCGGCGCGCAGGTTCAAGGGTCCGCCCGCCGAGGTGGCCACCTGGTAGAAATCCGGCCCGCCCGCCAGTCCATCGGCAAAATCGCCCTGCACCACCGCGCCGGTCGCACCCGTCACCGCGACATCCAGCGTATAGGCGGCAACCTCGTCCCGCCGCGCCGCCGCCCGGTACAGGTAGACCGAGATCGTATAGGTGCCGGAGGTCGGCAAAACGCCTTCGAACCGGTTCAGATCCGGCATCATCGGCCCGATCAGAGAGCCAACGGCAAGGGCTGCGTCCCCCGGCCCTGCCCCCGGCGCATAGACGTTGAAATAGGCCGCCGCATTGTCTGTGGTCAGGGATACGGTCATCGTCTGGCCGGCTTCGGCGCCCACCTGGTACAGCACCGTTTCGCGGCCGGTCAGTCTGTCGCTCACCTTTGTGCCCGTTGTCCCCGCCGCAAACACAAGCTGCTCGGTCCGCATGTCATCGGCACCGGCGGCCGTTGCACAGCTCGCGGTCAACAAGGCTGAAATCAGAATTCGACGAACGGTTTTCACGGGATGATCCCTCCCAGACCCTAAAAATGACGCGAGGCCTGCCCTGCACGATCTGCGGCGCCTGCACGGCCCCTTTCCGGTCAGATTAGACAGACTGCGCGGGCACTGTCCACAAGGCCGGGATTGGCGTGGCGCAATCCCCTCCCGCGTGCGGGTTCCCTCGCCGAAACCGGTCCCACCGGTCCTTCCCCGGTTGACAGCCCGGCCCGTACGGCTTAATTGGCCTGACCAATTTTATCTTTGCGTCTTGCTGCCTCCGGCGGGCGCCCGACCAGACAAGGCAACCCCATGACGGAGCGCTCCGTGAGCAAAAAGCCTTCCCCTGTCGATCTGGCAACCGCCGGTCGGCAACCCTTGCGAATCAAGCGCAAATCCGTATCGGAACAGGTCATCGACCGGTTTCTGGACCTGATCCGCGACGGCTATCTGAAACCCGGCGACCAGCTTCCGCCCGAACGGGACCTGTCGGCGCAATTCGATGTCAGCCGCCCCACCGTGCGCGAGGCGCTGCGGGCGCTGTCCATCCTCGGGGTTCTGGAAATCCGGCAGGGCGGCGGGGCGTTCGTCACGGCCCTGGATGCCGACGAACTGCTCAGCCCGCTGGACTGGTTCATATCGCTGAACAAGCAGAACCTGGCCGAGGTGTTCGAGGCGCGGATCGAATTCGAACCCCTGCTCGCCCGTCTGGCCGCCCCCCGGATCAGCAGCGAAGCGCGCACCCGCATGCACCAGATGGTCGCCGCACAGCAGGCCGCCCCGGATGATGCCGAGCTGTTCCACGACACCGATGTGGAGTTTCACAAGATCCTGATCGAAGCCGCCGGCAACATGTACCTGGAACGGGTCGGCAAGCTGTTGCAGGTGATTGGCGATCAGGGCCGCCGCGCGTTCCTGCATGACAAATCCGTGCGCCTGCAGTCGGTCGCCGATCACGTCGCCATCCTGTCGGCCCTGGATGCCGGGGACGCGGATGCCGCAGCCAAGGCCATGCGGAACCACATGCAGAACGTGCGCGCGGCGCTGCAGGCCGCGACCGGCACATGACCCCCCAAGCAGCGCAAGACGCGCAAGGACAGCCCGTGATGCAACATCTCTCGTTCGGACTGGAAGATCAGGTCGTCATCGTCACCGGCGGCGCCGGGGCCATCGGCGTGGCCATCTGCGCAGGCTTTGCCGAGGCCGGGGCCCGCGTCGCCGTGGTCGATCTCGACGAAGCCACCGCGCAAGCCATCGCCGATGCCCTGCCCGGCCGTCACATCGGCCTGGGCTGCGACCTGCGCAACGTGGCCACCATGGGCGACCTGATCGCACGGGTCGAACAAGGCCTTGGCCCGGCCGACCATCTTGTGAACATCGCCGGGGTCATCAAGCGCACGGACGACCTGTTCGCGGTGACCGAAGCGGATTGGGACCTGCAGCACGACGTCAACATCAAGGCGCTGTTCTTCGTCAGCCAGGCCTTCGCGCGGCGGCTGGTGGAGGATGGCCGCGACGGCAGCATCGTGAACTACACATCGCAGGGCTGGATGTCAGGCGGCTTCGGCGGCTCGGTGGTCTACAACGCCGCCAAGGGCGCGGTGACCACCCTCACCCGCGGCATGGCGCGGTCCTGGGCGCCGCATGGCATCCGTGTCAACGCGGTCGCGCCGGGGCTGGTGGAAACGCCGATGCTGGTGACCCCGGACACCACCGAGGAAGACCTGGACGCCCTGCGCGCCAGCATCCCGCTGAAACGCCTTGGCCAGCCCGAGGATCACGTGGGCACCACCGTTTTCCTCACCTCGCGCATGGCGCATTACATGACCGGCGCGACGGTGAACGTCAGCGGCGGCTTCCTGATGTATTGACCGATGACCCCTGACGCCGTTGCCCCCCAGGCCCCGACCTTCCCTGCCGACTGGCCCGCCTTCGGGCAGGGCTGCTCGCCGCTGGGCGACATCTTCCAGGAGATGGGAGAGCCCGCCGCGCGCGACCTACTGGAAACCGCCTGGACCGGCGGTATCCGCTATTTCGACACCGCGCCGTGGTATGGTCATGGCCTGTCCGAACATCGTCTGGGCGGGTTCCTGCGCCAGTTCGACCGGCGCGATTTCGTGCTGTCCACCAAGGTGGGCCGGGTCTATGATCCGGCGCCGCGCGGCAAGGATGCCCGCATCAACTGGGCGGGCGGTCTGAATTTCGCGGTGCGCTATGACTATTCGGCCGCCGGGTTCGAAGCCGCGCTTACGCAAAGCCGCCTGCGGCTGGGGCTTCCGGTGGTGGATGCTCTGGTCATCCACGATCTGGACCGGGGGTATCACGGCGCCGCTTATGACGGGCACCTGCGTGACCTGACCGACAGCGGGCTGGCCTATCTGCAAGACCTGCGCGCGCGGGGCGAAATCGGCGCCATCGGCATGGGCATGAATTCGACCGCCGAATTCGCAGCACTGGCCGGCGAGATCGACGTGGATTTCTTCCTTGTCGCCATACCCTACACACTGCTGGATCAGGATGCGCTGGACGGGCCGATGGCGACCTGTCTTCAGCGCGGCATCGCCATCGTCATCGGCGCGCCATTTGCCTCAGGCGTGCTGGCCGCACCGCGCGCGCCGGGCATCCGGTACCAGTACCGCCCGGTGACCGAGGAGATCCGCGGCAAGGCGCTGGCGATCGAGGCCGTCTGCGCGCGCCACGGCATCTCCCTGCCCGGCGCGGCGCTGCGATTTCCGCTGCTGCATCCGGCGGTGGTCTCGGTGGTGCCGGGCGTGGACGGGGCCGCGCAGTTGCGCGCCAATCTGGATGCCATGCGCCCCGAGCCGCCGCATGCCATGTGGGCGGAGTTGAAAGCCGCAGGCCTGCTACGCGCCGATGCCCCGACCGGCGGCTGACGGATCCGGCCGAAAGGATCCCGCCATGCCCGATTGCCCGATCATCGACGCGCATTTCCACATCTGGGACCCCCGGCGCAACGCCATGTCGTGGCAGACCCCCGGCAGCCCGATGACGCGGCCCTTCGATATCGCTGCCTATGGCAGGGCAATGGCCGGAATAGATCTGGCGGGCGCGGTCTTCGTGGAATGCTTCGTCGATCGCGGCGGCTATCTGGCCGAAGTGGCCATGGCCGAAGCCGCCGCCGAAACCGATCCCCGCGTGCAGGCCATCGTGGCGCAGGCGGCGCTGGACGATGGCGCGGATGCCGGCCCCCTTCTGGAGCGGCTGGCAACACGGCATCCCATGGTGCGTGGCATCCGCCGCATGATCGAGGAACAGCCCGACCCGGACTTCGCACGCCGCCCCGCCTTTGTCGAAGGCGTGCAGTTGCTGCGCGACCACGCCCTGAGCTTCGACGTCAACATCCACCACGGACAGATGGCGCAGGCCGCCGATCTGGCCGAGGCGGTCGACGGCGTGCCGCTGATCCTGGACCATTGCGGCAAGCCCGGCATCCGCGCCCGCGTGACCGAGCCCTGGCGCACGCATCTGGCGCGCTTTGCCGCCAACCCCGACACCTATTGCAAGCTGTCGGGCCTGCCGGTCGAGGCCGAGCACGCCAATTGGACCCATGACGATCTGCGCCCCTATCTGGACGCGGTGGTCGAGGCCTTCGGCTTCGACCGTCTGATCTTTGCCACCGATTGGCCGGTCTGCACGCAGGCCACCACCCCGCAGGGCTGGATCGCCCTGCTGGATCGCCATTTTTCCGGCGTCGCGCCCGCGGACCTGCGCAAGGTCTTTGCCGGGAACGCGCGCCGGGTGTACCGCCTGCCCGGCGCTGCCGCCGGGGCGAGCTAGCCGGTTTCGGTGATCCGGAAACTGTCCAGATACCGGTCGCTCAGGGTCAGCCCCAGTCCCGGAATATCGGGATCCAGCGTAATAAAGCCGTTTTCGGCCACCGGCTCGCCATCGAAGATGTACCAGAACAACTCGTTGCCGACCTCGACCGGATGCATCGGGAAGAACTCGGCCATGGGCGCGGCATAGCTGGCCATGACGATGTGATAATTGTGCATCTGGCCCGCGTGCGGAATGACCTCCAGCCCGAAGGCCTCGGCCAGCACGGCGATCTTGCGCGCCTGCGTGATGCCGCCAACCCGGTTGGTGTCGAATTGCAGGACGTCCACGGCGCGACGCTCCACCAGCGTGCGGAACCCGGCCAGCGTGTGTTCATGCTCCCCGCCCGAGATCGGCGCACAGCCAAGCGCGTTCAGGGCGGCATAGCTTTCGATGTCGTCGGCGATCACCGGTTCCTCGACCCAGCGCAGGTTGAAGGGGGCCAGCATCGGCAACATGCGGCGGGCATAGGTCAGCGTCCAGCCCATGTAGACCTCGGCCATCAGGTCGATGTCCTCGCCCAGCACCTCGCGCACCCGCGCCACCGACTCGACGTTGCGCCGCATGCCCTCGGCCCCGTCGCGCGGCCCATAGCCCAGCCGCATCTTGACCGCCTTGTAGCCGGCCTCGCGATAGCCGCGCGCCTCGGCCTCTAGACTGTCGGCGGGCTGGTTGTATAATTTGCTGGCATAGACCTGAATCCTGTCGCGGGTGGCCCCGCCCAGCAGCCGATAGACCGGCTGGCCCAGCACCTTGCCCAAAGCATCCCACAGGGCGATATCGACGGCACTGATCGCCCCCAGCACCGTGCCCTTGCGGCCAAAGGCGATGGTCTTGCGGTACATGCGGTGCCACAGTTGTTCGATGTCCAGAAGGTTGGCGCCGACCACGATGTTGCGCAGATGCAGGTCGATCACCTTCTGCGACACGAACGGGCTGAGCGCCGCGTTGCCCAGTCCGACGATGCCGTCCTCGGTCTCGACCTCGACCACCAGCCAGGCGTGAAACACGAAGGATCCCAGCGTGTTGCGATGCGCGCCACCGGCCTCTTCGAACAGATCCATAGGATTGGTCGACAGTTTCATCTCGGAGCCGACCGTCGGGCCGGTCCATTCGTACACCTTCGTGCGCAGCGCGGTAATTCTCATCTGGCCATCCTCCCGTTGCCTGCGTATAAAATTGGTCAGACCATTTTTGGCAAGCAGAAATTGAACCGCAGGCCCGGCCCGCGCGACTTCAGGGGAGATCCGGACAATGACAAACGCACTTTTTGATCTGACGGGCGCGACGGCCCTTGTGACCGGGTCCAGCCGGGGGCTGGGCCGTGCCATGGCGCAGGGGCTGGCCGCGGCAGGCGCCGCCGTGGTCGTGCACGGACGCGAAATTGCCGGGGCGGAGCGCGCGGCCGAGCGCCTGTGCGCGCTTGGCCACGAGGCCAGCGCCATTGCCTTCGACGTGGCCGATGCCGAAGCCGTTCAACGCGCGGCAGACGAGCTGACCGCCCGCGGCTGCAATCCCGATATCCTTGTCAACAACGCGGGCATCAATCTGCGCGCACCCCTGCTGGAGCAATCGCTGGAGGATTGGCACCGGGTGACCGCGACCCATCTTGACGGGACGTTCCATGTGGCCCGCGCCTTCGTGCCGGCGATGGTCGCTGCGGGCAAGGGGCGGGTCATCAACATCTGCTCGCTGGCCAGTTCCGTGGCACGCCCTAAGATTGCCGCCTATTCCGCAGCCAAGGGCGGGCTGGCGATGCTGACCCGCAGCATGGCCGTCGAATGGGGCCCGCTGGGCATTTGCTGCAACGGCATCGCGCCGGGCTATTTCGCCACCGACTTGAACCTTCCCCTCACCGAGGACGAGAGTTTCGATGCCTGGGTGCGCGGGCGCGTGCCGCTGCAGCGCTGGGGCCAGCCCGACGAGATGATCGGTGCGGCGGTGTTCCTGGCCGCCCCGGCCTCTGGCTATGTCAACGGGCACATCCTGTCGGTGGATGGGGGCTTTCTGGCCTCTATGTGACCGGCATGGACAGGGTGCCGGCTCAGACCTGATCCAGAACCGCGAATGCGTCGTCGAAAAACGCCGGGCCGCCGAAATTGCCCGACTTCAGGGCCAGTGCCAACGGTGTGCCACCCACGGCTTCGGTCCATGGCACACCCGTGGCGATCTCGGGGCCAATGCGCAGCGCGGTGACGCCAAGCGCAGATACGACAGCACCCGAGGTTTCGCCCCCGGCCACCACCATGCGCGCAAACCCTGCCGCGTGCAGCCCGGTGGCGATGCGCCCGAGGGCATCCTCGACCATCTCTCCCGCACGCGTGACACCGTATTTCGCCTGCGTGCGCCGGACTTCTTCGGGATCGGCAGAGCCATAGATCAAGATCGGGGCGCCGTCCGGTTGGGCGCACGCCCAGTCCAGCATTTCGCCCACCACGTCCTGCCCGGCGGCAATCCTATCCACGTCCAGCTTTCGCACCGGCCACAGGTCGCGCACCGCCGCGATCTGACCGCGGGTGGCCTCGGAACAACTGCCCGCCAAAACCACCGCCCGGCCCGCAACGCCGGGCGTGACCGTGGGGGCCGCCGGATCCAGCCGACCCTGCGCCCGCAGGTTGTCAGGCAGGCCCATGGCGATGCCCGAGCCGCCGGTGACCAGCACATGCCGGGCCGCGGCGCGCCCGATGGCACGCAAATCCTCGTCCCGCACCGCGTCGGCGACACCGTGATGGATGCCGGCCTGTCGCAATGCCTCGATCCGCGCCAAGATCGCCTCGGGCCCGGCCATGACATCGCCCAGCCCGATCAGCCCGGCGCGGCCGGTGCTTTGCGCATCCATCAAACGCAACAGGTTGGCATCCCGCATCGGCGTCAGCGGGTGGTTCTTCATCGGGCTGTCCGACAGCAGTTGATCGCCGACGAACAGATGCCCCTGATAGATCGTGCGCCCATTGGCCGGAAAGGCCGGGCAGACCAGCGCGAAATCGGTGTCCAGCGCCGCACGCAGGGCATCGGTGACCGGGCCGATGTTGCCGTGTTCGGTGGAATCGAAGGTCGAGCAGTATTTGAACAGTATCTGTTCCGCACCCTGCCCGCGCAGCCAGTCCAGTGCTTGCAGTGATTGGCTGACGGCTTGGTCCACCGGCGCGGTGCGGGACTTCAGCGCGACCACAACGGCCTGCGCATCGCCCACATCGGTGTCCGCATCCGGCACACCGATGACCTGCACCACCCGCATGCCCTCCTTCACCAGCGTGTTGGCCAGATCGGTGGCCCCGGTGAAATCATCGGCGATGGCGCCCAGAACTACGGTCATGTTGTCTCCTGCGGGATCAAAGGGTGGTCAGCCCGCTGCCTGGGTTTCGGTTGCGGTGGCGATCTGCGACAGGATCTCGGCGGTGACGGCAATCGTGCCCATGTCGCCGCCAAACTCCATCGGGCGCAGCCGGTTCCTGGCAAAGCCCACGTCCACCGCCCGGTCCACCAGCTCTGCCGCCCGCCCATAGGCCGCCACCCCGGTCTTCTCGGCCAGATAGTCCAGCATCAGCCCGGCGCTGAGGATCGCGGCCAGCGGGTTGGCCTTGTCCTGCCCCATGATGTCGGGGGCGCTGCCGTGGGCGGGCTGGAACAACCCGGTGCTGTCGCCGATCTCGGCGCAGGCGGCCATGCCCATGCCGCCGACCAGACCGCCGGCCAGATCCGACAGGATGTCGCCGAACATGTTCTCCATCACCAGGATGTCGAACTCCCACGGCCGCCGCACCAGATCCAGCGCCTGCGCATCAACGTAGTTGTAGCCGATCTCGGTATCGGGATGGTCGCGGGCGATCTCGTCGAAGATCTTGCGGAAGAACGCCATCGAGGTGAAGACATTGGCCTTGTCCACACAGGTCAGCCGCGCCCGTTTTCCGCGCGCGCGGCGCTTTTCAGCCAGACGGAAAGCGAAGCGGTGCAGCTTTTCGGTGGTGGGGCGGGTGATGCGCAGGGTTTCACGCACCTCGCTGTCACCGATCACCTCGGCGCGCTTGTGGGCGGCGGCGGAATAGAACAACCCTTCGGTGCTTTCGCGCAGGATGATCAGATCCAGCCCGGCGGCTCGCGGATCGGCCAGACGCTGCGGCGCATTGGGATAGGCGCGCACCGGGCGGATGCCCGCATACAGTCCATAGCGATCCCGAAGACGCAGATGCGGCGAGATCTCGGTGCCGTCCTCGTGACGGATCGCCGGCAGCCCGATGGCGCCCAGGAAGATCGCATCGGCCTCTCCGGCACGCTGCTCTCCGCCCGGTTCGATATCCTGCCCGGTTTCGGCGAAATACCCGGCCCCGGCCCGGATCTCGTCAAAATCCAGCGCCGGCGCCCCGGCGTGTTCGCAGGCCACCATGGCCACCTGCATGGCGGCGGCGGCCACATCGATGCCGATCCCGTCCCCCTTGATCAGCGCAATCCGAGCCTTCGTGGTCATGCGGCCCTCCCTTTCATTCCCAGTCAATGTCGAACCTGCGGACGACGGTTTGGATCTGAGCGTCGGTCAGCCCGACCGCTCCGCAGCCGCGCGTCAGCAACGCCAGCCGCGCGGTTTCTTCCAGTTCCTCGATGGCATAGGTCGCGGCCCAGACATCCTTGCCCGCCACCACCGGGCCGTGATTGGCCAGCACCACCGCCGAGCGTTTGCCCGCCAGCCCGCGCACGGCCTCCCCCATCGCCGGATCGCCGGGCAGGATGAAGGGCAATCGGCGCACCTTGCCCAGCCGCATGATCCCGTAGGGCGTCAGCGCGGGCAGCATGTTGTCGGCGTCGGTATCGGGCAGCATCGACAGGGCCACCGAATGCGTCGAATGCAGATGCACCACCGCGCCGGTCTGCTGCCGTGTCTCGTAGAATGCGCTGTGCAGCGGAATTTCCTTGGTCGGCGGATCGCCCGACAGCAGCCGCATGTCCGCATCCAGCCGGCTGATCCGCGCCGGGTCCAGAAACCCCATCGAGCTTCCGGTGGGCGTCATCAGCAGGGTGCCATCCGACAGCCGCGCCGAGATGTTCCCCGAGGCGCCGCAGGTCAGGCCACGGTCGAACAGCGACTTGGCAATGCGGCAGATGTCCTCGCGCAGGCGGGCCTCCTCGGTCATCGCGGCACCTTCCCGGTGGGGCCGGGATCGAGACGGCGGATGTGATCGGCCACGCCGGGGGCAAACAGCTTGCACACCAGCGGGTCATGGCCGGGGATGATCAACTCGGGACGGCTAGCCAGCCCTAGAAGGCGGTCGAACCCGTCCAGCATGTCTTGCACGTCCACCACGATCGGGAACGGCTTGCGGGCAAACAGGTTTTCATAGAAATGCGCCGCGTCCGAGGCCAGCACCATCCAGCCGCTTTCGGTCCGCACGCGCACCGCCTGAAGGCCCCGGCTGTGGCCGCCAATGCGATGCACCGTGACGCCCTCGGCCACTTGCCCGTCGCCGTCGTGAAACACCACCTGCCCCGAGAACAGCCGCGTGACCGCCTCGCAGACATGGTCCGCCGTAAAAGGCATCCGCAGGGTGTCGTGGCACATGCAAGGCCCCGTGGCATAGGCCATTTCGGCGGCCTGCATGTGCAGGGTCGCATTGGGAAATAGTCGCAGCCCGCCGGCGTGGTCATAATGCAGATGCGTGACGATCACCTTGGTGATCTGATCGGGGCGCACGCCCAGAGGAGCCAGGGCGACCACCGGATCCAGCCGGATCGGGCGGGCGCGGGCCGCAGCCTCGGCATCGTCATAACCGGTGTCGACGAGGATGACTTCCTCGCCGCGCCGCAGCAGCCACATGAAGTAATCCATCGGATGCGGCGCGTCGTGATTGTCGTCGAAGACGAAGCTGTCGCCGCGCACCCGCGCATTTCGGTCGGCGTATTTGATGGCGTGGATTTCCCAACTGCTCATGAGCGCACCTCGGCGAAGCACCGCACCTGCTTGACGGCGATCATCTCGGCCACCGCGGCATCGAAGGCCTTGAAATGGGCGCTGTGCAGATGCGCGTCAAAGGCCGCGCGATCGTCGTAAAGCTCGTACAGGAACACCGTGTCGGGCAGATCGGGATCGGTGCAGACGTCGAACAACTGGCACCCCTGTTCGTTGTTCAGCGAGGTCTGCGCGTTGGCAACCATCTGCGGCAGGAATTCGGGCATCCGTCCGGCGGCGATGGTGAAGGTGACGGTTACGGCGTACATCAGGCGGTCCTCCGCTTCAGCCGCCCGAAGGCGCGCTGCACAAATGGGATCTGGCTCAGGATCAGCGCGACGTTCAGCGCCAGCAGGATCGCCGCACCGGGCCGGGACACGAAGACCGACAGATCCCCGTCCGACAGGAACAGCGACCTGCGGAAGGTCTCGTCGAACAGCCCGCCCAGGATCACGCCTATCACAAGCGGGGCGATGGGAAAGGCCAGCATGTTCATGAAATAGGCCACGAATCCGACGCCCAGCATCAGGTAGAGATCGTTGATGCCGCCGCCGACGCTGAAGGATCCGATGGTGGTCAGCACCATGACGACCGGCAGGAACACGGTCTGCGGGATGCGCAGGATGCGGATGAAGACCCGCGCCGTGAACAGCCCCATCAGGAACATGGTGAAAGACGCCAGCACCAGGATCGCCACCACGCGCAGGATGATCGCCGGGTCGATGGTCGGGCCGGGAATGACGTTGTTGATCTTGAAGGCGCCCATCAGGGCTGCGGCAGGGGGCGAGCCGGGAATGCCCAGCACCAGCAGCGGGATCAGCGCGCCGCCGATGCAGGCGTTGTTGGCGGTTTCCGCCGACAGCAGCCCCTCAAGCGAGCCCTTGCCGAAGTTCTTGCCATCCTTCGAGACGGTCTTGCCGACGCCGTAGCTGACCCAGCCCGCCACATCCTCGCCCACGCCGGGCAATGCACCGACTCCGGTGCCGATCACGCCAGACCGGGTGATCGTCGGCAGGTAACGGCGCACGGTCGCCAGATTGGGCAGGATCCGGTCGCGGAATTGCACCAGCTTGCCCACATCGGCATGGCGCAGCCCTTCGATGATCTGCGGTACCGCGAAGGCGCCCATCAGCACCGGCACCACCTGGAAGCCCGACATCATGTAGGACCAGCCGAAGGTATAGCGTGGCTCGGACAGCAGCGGGTCCATGCCGACCATGGCCATGGCCAGACCGATCAGCCCGGCAATCCAGCCCTTGATGACCAGATCCTCGCTCATCAGCGTGCCCGACAGCAGGATGCCAAACAGGGCCAGCAGGGCCTTTTCCGGGCTGGCGATGTTCTTGGACACCAGCAGCAGCGCCCAGACGAAGACCAGCAGCGCGAAGGTGCCGATCAGCGTGCCGATGAAACTGGCCGTGGTGGTCAGGCCCAAGGCCTCGCCGCCCCGGCCCGCCTTGGCCAGCGGATGCCCGTCCATGGCCGTGGCCGCACTGGCCGCCGTGCCGGGAATGTTCAGCAGGATCGAGGGGTAGGAACCGCCGTAGATCGCCCCGACATAGGCCCCCAGCAGGGCAATCAGGGAATAGTCCAGTGGGATCTTGTTGCCGAAAAAGCCGGTCAGGATGGTCACCGCAAGGGTGGCCGTCAGTCCCGGCAGCGCGCCGAAGGTGATCCCCAGGAAGACCGAGGTCACAAGATAGACATAGGTCAGCGGATCGACCACCAGCGCCGCGAAGGCCCCGCCGAAGCCTGCCAGTTGAGAAAGGACGAATTCCACTTCAGGTTCTCCAGAGCGGTCGAAGAGTCACGTAATAGTGGTATTCGATCTTCGAAAAGATCAGCCCGCTCCGGTTCGGCACGTTCTGGCGAAAGCCGAAGGCCATGGCGCAGACCAGGATCAGCGGCGCGCCGATGGCGATCCACGGGGTGATGCGGAACACCCGCGACCGGTGGCCGGTCCACAGCATCCAGCAGGTCAGCCCGATCCACAGCGCCAGCGCGATCCAGTCATCGCCATGCGCGCTCCATTCCGATTGCGGAAAATGCAGGACCAGCGCGGCGATTCCGGCCAGGGCCATGACCCCGGCGGCCAATACCATGCGCCGGGTGTGCCCCTCGTGATAGCCATAAATCAGCGCGGTGATCAGCAGCCCCGAACAGATGATGAAATCCACGCGCGGCACCAATGCCGCGATATAGGACAGGAAGATCACCGCCAGCGTCGCAAAACGCAGCGCCTCGGCGCGGTCCCAGCCCAGTCCGGCCGAGGTCAGCGCCCGTTGCGCGCCACCGGCCCGGATGGCCACGACCAGCAGCACCACCGACAGCACCAGCATGGCCAGAAAGATGCCAAGCGGCACGATGGCGGCAGAGTTGTACCATGCCACTCCGGCCACCCCGCCCTGCGTGGTGTTGAACAGCGGAATATCCGCCGTGCGCCACAGGAAGAAGACCGAAACGGCCATCAGGATGAGGGCCGCCCAGAAGTCGCGGGCGCGCATGATGCTCTTGTCGTCACTGGGTTCCAAACCTGGCCCCTCCCGGCCTGTCAGTGGGGGCGCACATCGGCGCCCCCACGTCGTTGCGATTGCAGGTCGATCAGGGCTTCTCGATGCCCAGCGAGGCCGGGTCCACGGTGGCTACACCCAGATCCTGCAGCGTGTAGGCAAAGTTGGCTTCCAGCTTTTCGAACAGCGCCTGCGCCTCGGCCCCGGACTGGCCACCGATGTCATAGTTGTTGGCCGCGGCCCATTCGGCGACAGCCTCGCCCGCCATGGCGGCGTTGAAGGCCTCAGTCAGCGTGGATTTCACATCATCCGACGCCGAGTTGTGCACGGCAAAGCCGATGGCCTGTTTCAGCGGCAAATAGGCGTCCAGCCCGTCGTAGATGTCGAAGGCCGACGGCACGGTCATGCCCGCGATCTCGGCGGTTTCCGGGGTCAGCATGGCCAGCGGCTTCAATTCGCCCCCGGCGATCAGCGGTGCCTGTTCGGCCAGCGAGGTCACGACCAGCGCAACTTCGCCCGCAATGGCAGCTTCCTGACCCGGTGCGGAGCCCTTGTAGGGCACGAACTTGAAGGTGGTGCCCGAACCTTTCTCGATGGCCAACAGGTTCAGGTGGTGGATCGACCCGGCGCCTGAGGCGGCGGCAGGGATCGAGCCCGGCGCGGCCTTGGCAGCCGCGACCAGCTCTTCCAGCGTCGAATAGGGGCTGTTGGCCGGTACCGAGATCAGATCGGGCGAGCCGCCGACGATGAACGGATACCAGTAGTCGAACTTCTTGTCCCAGCCGCCCTGCACGGCGGCGGTCACATTGGATTCCGACAGCCCGACCAGCGTATAGCCGTCGTCGGGCTGGTTCATCACGTAGACCATCCCATTCGATCCGGCGACGCCGCCGGTCTGGTTGATCACATTGATCGACACCGGCAGATGCTTTTCCATCTCGGCCATGATCATGCGGTTGATGGTGTCGGTGCCGCCACCGGCACCCCAGACCACTGCGGTGGTGATGTCACGATAGGGATAGTCCTGTGCCGCCACCGGGGAAGTCCCCACTGCGGCCAGCAGGGCAGCCCCCGCCAACGTTCCAAACATCTTCTTCATCAACACGTCCTCCCGACAGTTGTGTGTTTTGCATTGCGTTCATTTGCGTATGCATTAAATTACACGTTGTCAAACACTGTTTGCGGCGGGCTGGTAATTGCCGCACAGATCCCGGAGGAATCAAGAATGATGCGACCGACCCGAAACGCCGCCCGCGAGGGCCGCACCGCATGAGCGCCCCCGAACCCCTGAGAGTCGCTTGCGCCGGTGCGGGCTATTTCAGCCAGTTCCAGTATGACAGCTGGGCGCGCCTCGACCGGGTGACGCTGGTAGGATCGTACAACCGGCACATCGACAAGGCGCGCAAGACCGGCCTGCCCGCCTTTGATGATCTGGCACAGATGCTGGCCGAAACGCGGCCCGACGTTCTGGACATCATCCTGCCACCCGTGGCCCATGCCGCGGCGATCCGAACCGCACTGGACGCGGGGATAAAGACCATCATTTGCCAGAAGCCCTTCTGCAATGATCTGGCCGAGGCCAGACAGGCCATCGCCGCGGCCGAGGCTGCCGGGGCCCGGATCATCGTGCACGAGAATTTCCGGTTCCAGCCGTGGTATCGCCGGATCAAGGCCGCGCTCGACGACGGCGCGGTGGGCGAGGTGCTGCAAGTGACCTTCCGCCTGCGTCCCGGCGATGGCCAGGGCCCGCACGCCTATCTGGATCGCCAGCCCTATTTTCAGCAGATGAACCCGTTCCTGATCCGCGAAACCGGCGTCCATTGGGTCGACACCTTCCGGTATCTGCTGGGCGAACCCGTCTCGGTCTATGCCGACCTGCGCAAGGTCAACCCGGTCATCGCCGGCGAGGATGCAGGCTATGTCCTGTTCGAACATCCCGGCGGGGTGCGCGCCCTGTTCGACGGCAACCGCTGTCTGGATCATGACGCCGACAACACCCGCCGCACCATGGGCGAGTCGCTTGTGGAAGGCACCGACGGCACGCTGACGCTGACCGGCAACGGCGCCGTCTCCCTGCGCCGCTTTGGCGGGTCCGACACCGAAACCCTTCTGGCGCCCGACACTTGGGACGGCTTCGGCGGCGACTGTGTCCACGCCTTGCAGTCCCATGTGGTTTCTGGCCTTCTGGACGGTGCGCCGTTGGAAAACCTCGCCCCGGACTATCTGTCAGTCATGGAGATTGAATCCGCGATCTACAAATCGGCGCGGGAGGGGCGCAAGATCATGTTGGAGGCAGAGTGAAATCCCAGCTCGACAAGCCGGTATCGAACACCGACCGTGCCATCACAGAATTACGGCGGTTGGTGTTTTCGGGCGAACTGCCCGCTGGCTCCGACCATCTTGAAAGCGAGTTGGCCGAGCGTCTGGGCATGTCCCGCACGCCCATCCGCGAGGCCGCCCGCACGCTGGAAAGCCAGGGACTTCTGGAACTGCGGGCACGCAAGGGCGTCCGCATCCTGCCGGTCTCGCCCGAGGACATGCGCGAAATCTACGACGTGCTGACCGAACTGGAAAGCCTGGCCGCCGAACGGGCCGCCGAACAGGGCTATTCCACCACCGATCTGACCGATCTGGCGCGGGCCATCGCCGATATGGATGCCGCGCTTGATCGCAAGGATCTGGACACCTGGGCCGAGGCCGACGACCGGTTCCATACCGAACTTGTGCGTCTGGGCGGCAATGCCCGCGTCATGGCCATCACCGCGATGATGAGCGATCAGGTCCGCCGCGCCCGTGCCGTCACCCTGTTCATGCGCCCCCTGCCGGTGCAGTCGAACGAGGACCACCGTGGCGTCTATGAAGCCATTGCCAAGGCGGACCCGCAGCGCGCCCGCGATCTGCACCGCGCGCACCGGGAACGGGCCCGGGACATGATCCTTGGCCTGCTGGAACGGCACCGCCTGCGTCAGCTTTGATCACCGGCTATTCTGCCCTAGACTGCGGCACACCCCCTGACAACGGACGTCTTCTCATGTCGCATGATCTGAAAACCCTCGACGGCACCCCCCTGTCCCGCTTCTGCTTCGGCGCCATGCAATTCGGCGTCGGGGCCGACCGGGCTGCATCCGAGGCCATGTATGCCGCCTGCCGGAACGCGGGCATCAATTTCTTCGACACCGCCCATGTCTATACCAGCGGGCTGTCGGAAACCTGGCTGGGCGAGATGGTGCGGGACGAACGCGAGACGGTTTTTGTGGCCTCGAAGGTCGCCTCGACCGGCGGCTCGGGCCGCGCCAATATCCTTGAGCAGTTTGACATCAGCCGCGCCCGCCACAAGCTGGACTGCGTCGACGGCCTGTATCTGCACCGCTACGACCCGGATACGCCGCTGGAGGAAACCTTCGAAACCCTCGCCGGACTGCGCGACGCCGGCAAGATCCGCCATGTAGGCGTGTCGAATTTCGCAGCATGGCAGACCATGAAGGCGGTGGCGGTGGCGCGCCAGTTCGATCTGAAGATCGCGCTGATGCAGCCCATGTACAATCTGGTCAAGCGACAGGTAGAGGTCGAGATCCTGCCCATGGCCGCCGATCAGGGCATTGCCGTGGTGCCCTATTCGCCGCTGGGCGGCGGCCTGCTGACCGGCAAGTATCTGGACGGCGCCAGCGGCCGTCTGAAAACCGATGAACGCTACCGCGTGCGCTATGGCGATGCCTGGATGCAGGACGCCGCTGCCGAGCTGAAATCGCTGGCCGACGAGCTTGGGCTATCGCCCGCCACACTGGCCGTGGCCTGGGTAGCCAGCCATCCCGGCGTGGCCGCGCCGATAATCTCTGCCCGCTCGGTTGCCCAACTCCGGCCCTCGCTGGACGCCATGACATTCGACATGGATGCCGATCTTCGCGCACGGATCACCGCCCTGACGCCGACGCTGGAACCGGCAACCGGACGCTCCGAAGAAGACGGCTAACCGCCTGCATGGCGCGGCAACATCACGGCCTGTGGATCCGCCGTGGCGTTGTACCCGGCCCCTGTCTGCCCCATGGTTCAGGCAGGGCCGTATCGCACCAAAGGCAGATGTCATGACCAGAACCATCCCCCTGATCCGGGCGGCAAATCTGCTGCCGCTCGTGCGGTTCACCGAAACCCACGGGCGCAACACCGTGCAGCTTCTGGACGAGGCCGATCTGGCCTATTGGTTTCACCTGACGCCCCTCGACCCGATCCCGCTGCGCAACGGGCTGGACGTAATGCGCGCCCTGTCGCGCCGCCATGGACCGGATGTTGGACCGCAGATCGTGACCCAGGCCAGCCTGCCGGAACTGGGCTATATCGGGCAGGTGGCGCTTGGCGCGCGCAGCCCGGCCGAGGCGCTGATGCGCGTGTCGCGGGCCCTGCCCTTTCATTCCAGCCACGAACACATTGGGCTGGATCAGAAGGACGGCATATTCGAGCTGACGCAGCGGTTCGATTTCGACATCGATGACGAGGCGCTGCACGCGGTGCACGGCATGTTCACAGCCCTGTTGCAGACCATCTGCGCCTTCAACGGCACCCGCCCGCCCGCGCATGTCCGGGTTCAGATGGTGCCGCACCCGACCAAGGGGCTGGCCCATCTAAAGCCCCATTTCGGCACGTCCCTGACCGCTGCGCCCGACAAGGTGCTGCGCATCGCGCTGTCGCCGAATGTTCTGGGCGCGCCGTTCCGCAGCCCCGCGCGGGATCGCCTGCCGCAACTGATGGCCCGGCAGGTGCCGCCACTGGCCGAGGATGCCAGCCTGGCGGCTTCGGTGCGCGCGGTCCTGGGGTCCATGGTCCAAGACGGCGCGCCGAAAATCGACCGCGTGGCCCGAAGTGCCGGCACCAGTGTGCGCAGCCTGCAACGGCGCCTGTCGGACGAGGGCACCAGCTTTGGCACCGAATTGCAGACCGTGCGCCGCCGGATCGCCGAAGACCTGCTGACCCAGGGCGAAATTCGTATTGGCGACGTGGCCGAGCGCCTGGGCTATGCCCAGCAATCCGCCTTTACCCGCGCCGTGCGGCGCTGGACCGGGAAACCGCCCAGTTTCGCCGAAAAGGCCGGCAAACGCGCCTCCTGAATATTTCTTTCGGACGCGCCTGATTTTTGGCGCGAAATGCTAAATTGTCCGTTTTCCAGCCGGTTAGTCTGTCGGCGTGTAAGCCATGCTGGCGCTCTGGTTCAGGGGAGCCGGCGCAATGGCCGCGCCCCATGCCTTTGACGCGACCCGGAGACGACCCGATGAACTGCCGATCCGCCCTCTTTCTCGTGGCGTTGTTGACCGCGCCGCTGTCCGGGATGGCCCAGGACAGCGCGCCGCCCACGCCCGAAGCGGGCGGCCCCTTTCCCGGCGATCTGACCCGCATTCAGCAGGAATGGGACTGTGCGCAACAGCGCGAGACGCCGGGCTATTTCAAATCGCTCAATGGCGCCGAGGTCGCGGATGCCACCCGCAGCCAGTTCTACCCCTGCGCCTCGTTCCTGGGATCGATGGAGGGCGACAACCAGGTGTTCATGTGGCGCAGCCCCGAAGACTATCAGGGCGTGCTCTTCATCAACAACCGCTACCCCGGCGAGTTGTACCTGACCGGCGGCAACCTGCCCCCGGCCAAGGGCCCGATGCCCGTGGGCCCCTGGGTCGCCAAGGTCGACGCCACCACCGGCAAGGAAATCTGGCGCACGGTGCTGGAAAACGGCAATGTCTCGGGCGCCTGGGTCGGGGCCGCCAATCTGAACATCCTGCCCGATGGCAATATCCCCGTGGCCTTCGGGAACCATCTGGTGAAACTGGACGGCGATACCGGGCGCATCCTGCAGCATCTGTCGCTGCCCAGCGGGGCGGCCCCGCCCGAAGGCAGCAACTTCAAGCATCTGACCATTGCCCCTGACGGCACGCTCATCATCAAGAACCAGAACCGCGCCACGCCCTGCGAGATCCAGGGCACGCTGGCGGCCTTCATGTGTCCCGGCGGCATCGCCGCGGCCCCGGGATCGACGATTCTGGCCGTGAACCCCGACACCTTCAAGATCTACGATCAGATCGGCGTGCCGGAAAACGCCGTCGTGCCGCATACGATCACCATCCATGACGGGCGGATCGCCATCTATGCACCCTCGGTCGCCAAGGCCTATCGCTTCTACTGGGATCCCGAGACCCGGAGGCTGTCACAGGACCCCGACTGGGTGATCGACACCTATCTGGATCCGGGCCAGACCACCGGCGATGCGCCCGGCATCCTGGGCGACTGGGTGGTGCTGCAGGTCAACGGCCTGCCCAGCAAGGTCGCTTCATCCATTGTGGCAATCAGCCAAAGCGACCCGACCCGCATCACCCGGCTGTACCCTTTCGGCACAGATCTGCCCACCGGGCAAAGCTGGGCCCCGCCCAAGGCCGCCATCGATCCGGAACTGAGCATGGTGTTCTCGGCCGATCAGAACATGATGCAGATCGCCGGGATCAGCTTCGATCAGGACAGCGGCGCCATGACCCCCGCCTGGGCCCGCGACGGCGCCACCACCGCGCTCCAGGCGCTGTACGGCCCGGCCGACGCACGGGTGTTGGGCACCGCGCGGGCCGAACCCGGCACCACATTGGAGGCGTTGAACCAGACTTCGGCGCCGAGCTATCGCCAGCAGGCGATCTGGTTGGACGCCAAGACCGGCGACCTATTGGCGCAATCGCCGTTTTTCGAGCCGATGAACTTCAACACGCTGCTTTCTCCGGGATTCGGCGGGCGATTCTATTATATGTGGGAGAAGGGCTTCATCATTCTGCAGCCCTTGCCCCTTCAGGCGAATTGACCGCCTGCAACAACCTTCTCAACACGGAGTTCTCCATGTCCCTGAAACCCTTCACGCTTGCCGCCGCCGCCATGATGCTTGCCACCGCGCCGGCACTGGCGTCCGACAGCCCGATCCCGTCCAGCGGCGACCAGTTCACGGTCTATGACACCGTCGAAGGCTGGACCGTCTATGCGGATGGTTCGACCAAGACCTGCCTGATCGAACGCACCGACGAGGCCGGCAATGCCATGCAGATGGGCCTGACCGCCGACCGCGAGTTTGCCTATGTCGGCGTCTTTACCCAGGCTGAAATCGACGTGGAATCCGGCGACATTGCGCTTGGCGTCGGCGGCAAGGTCTTTGTCGGCGAAACCCACGCGATCAAGAGCGGCAAGCTCGCCGCCGACTATCGCGGCGGCTATATCCTGACCAACAATCCCGATCTGGTCACCGCCATCGCCGAGAGCCAGACCATGATCGCCTTCCCCGACCAGCCGATCGCCTTCCTGATCGACCTGACCGGCACCAAGAAGGCCATCGAATCCGCCCGCGCCTGCAACGCGTCGCTGGCCGGTTGATCTGTCTCGCCTGATCATCGGAGGGGGCGAATGTGTCCTCGCCCCCTCCATTTCCTGACCTGCGCATCCGGACCCAGTCCCATGCGCCCGTTCTCAACCCGCAAGATCCCTGCCCCGCTGGCCAGTTCAGCAGGCGCGGATCACGGCAGGGAGACAGCCGATGACCAAAGTCCTTTTTCACCCGCCTACTGCCACGCGCGCGCTGGCCGCCCTGCTTGTGCTGGCCGGACCCGCCTTGGCCCAGCAGCAGACCACGCCCGTGGATGTCACCAACGCCCGCGACATGCGGTTCTGCGAGGTGCTGGTGATCAAGGACGGCTTTGTCGACATCTACAACACCTCTGGCCTGAACGCCTGTCCCGAAGATGCCTGGCAGGGGCTTGATCCGGCGGCCGAGGCCAAGGCCAGGGGGGCCGACGCGATCCAGAAGAACGGCCCGCACTTCTGGGTGATGGATGCCCAGACCATCGGCTTCGGTGCCACCGAAACCTTCAATGGGATCGACGCCCGTTGGGGCGCGCGCCTGCCGCAGGCGGCCCTGGGCGGCAGCAAGGGCGCCGACCCCTACAAACCCTTCAAGACCTGCAAAACTCAGAAGATGGTCTACGACGCGGGCAAACCGGTGTGGGAGATGATCGACGCCAGCGGACAGGTCTGGGTGTTACAGGCCCATGAAGCCGCGTTCTCGCTTGCTGATCTGGATACGCTGGGCGACAGGATGCAGACCCTGCCCGAGGGTTGGAGCTGGCGCACGCGGGTGCTGGACGAGGCATTGGTGCTCGACCTCAGGGAAGCCGACTGCAACATGGGGATCGGTGACGAATTCCACCAGTATTACACGCTGGTTCCAGCGTCCGGCGGATGAGGAGAGCGACCTCTTTGAAACGGGCCTGTCGCCGATCCAAGGCCGGGCTTGCCGGTCTGGGCCTTCTGGCGCTGTTGGCCGGAACCGCAAGCGCCCAGTCCCAGGGCGCCCTGTCGGGCGTCGATCAGGGGGCGCAGACGCATTCGGGCTATAACCTGACTTCACCGCTGGAAGGCGGTGGTGGTGTGGCCGAGGATCTGTCGCAGGATGATATCCGGCGCGAAAGCCTGCTGGACTGGGCCCGGGCGCAAACCGCCCTGCAACCCTGGTTCGCCTGGAAAAAGCGGCTCTACCAGAACACCGGCCTGCAATTGTCCTTCAGCTATCAGGCGCTGGGACAGGCGGCCAGCGAAAGTCTGGGCGAAACCCGCGCCGCGGCAGCGCGCGGGCAGATCCAGGGCGCCTGGGATCTGGTCGGACGCGGCACCAAGAATGTCGGCAAGTTCACCTTCCGCGTGGAACACCGCCATACCGGCGGCACCGATATTCCGCCTTCGCAACTGGCCTATCAGTTCGGCAGTTTCGCCTCCTCCGGCACCGGCTTCAGCGACTTCGGTTTTGCGGTCACGGAATACGCCTGGCGGCAATCGCTGCTGGACGGCAAGTTCAAGTTCATCTTCGGCAAGATCAGCGCGGTCTCGTGGTACAACACCCACGCCCTGTCGTCTTCGATGCGCGGGTTCCAGAACACGGCAATGCAGAGCAGCCTGTCGAAACCGGCCCCGGGGCGGGCCTTCGGCGGTGGGATCGGTGCCCAGCTGGGGGAACATTTCGTGGTGGTGGCGGGCATCCACGATGCCAACGGCAAGACCACAGGCAACCCGTTCGACACCATCGGCGCGCATGAGTTCTACAAGTCGGTCGAGTTCCGCTACTATCCGACGACCCCGGACCGCTGGCGCTGGGATCAGATCAAGCTGCAACTCTGGCATCAGGACGCCCGCACCGACGCGGGCATTCCCGAAAGCAGCGGTGTCACCTTCGCCGCAAGCCACCTGTTCAACGACCGCTGGATGCCCTTCGTGTTCGGCGGCCATTCCGACGGCAAGGCCAGCCTGCTGAAATCCGACCTCGTGGCCGGGCTGGGCGTCGGCTTTGACGTCAACGACCGCGCGGCGGGCGGCGTTCTGGGCATCGCCGCCGGATGGGGGGATCCCGCGCAGGACGGTTTGCGCGATCAATACACCAGCGAGCTGTTCTACCGCTTCCAGTTGCTGGAGCATCTGGCGATCACACCGTCGGTGCAGATGGTCATCCACCCCGCCGCCAACCCGACGCAGGACCGGGTCTATGTCGCCAGCCTGCGGGCGCGGGTCACTTTCTGAGCCCCCTACAACCGTTTGCGAAAGCGCAGGGTGGCGACGAGCAGGCCAAAGACTGTGAACCCCGCCATCCACAGCATCCCCCCCGCCATATCCATCAGCGCAGCATCGCGCAGCACCACGCCCCGGATCATCTGCATGAAATGGGTGGCGGGCAGCAGTTGCGCGATGGCCTGCGCCGGTCCGGGCATCCCGTCAAAGGGAAACATGAACCCCGACAGCAGGATCGACGGCAACAGGATGAACACGGTCATCTGCATCGCCTGAAGCTGGTTGGTGGCAATGGTCGACAGCACCAGCCCCAGCGACAGGCTGGCCCCGATGAACAGCAGGGTCACCACCAGCAGCACCCAGAGCGAGCCGTTCACCGGCACGTTGAACAGCAGGTAGCCAAGGCCGAGGATGATCGCCACCTGCACCAGCCCGATCACCATATAGGGGATGATCTTGCCGATCATCAGCTCGATCGGGCGCACCGGGGTGTTGATCAGCATCTCCATGTTGCCACGCTCGCTTTCGCGCACGATGGCCGCCGAGGTGAACATGATCATGGTCATGGTCAGGATGATCCCCACCAGCCCCGGCACGATGTTCACCGCCGAGCGTTGCTCGGGGTTGTAGAACAGCGCCATCTCGAAAGTCGGCACAACCCGGTTCGGCGGCTGCCGGAACAACTCGGTCAGCGGCATGGAGCGCAGGCTCTTGATCCCGGCGGCGATCATCGTGTCCGAGCCGTCGACGATCCATTGCGCTACCGGGCGGGCGCTGACCATATCCGTCGCCGGGGGCGGCGCGGCGCCGATGGCCGGGCTGCGTACCAGCCGCGCCGGCAGGTCCGGCGGGATGATCAGAACCGCGCGCACCTCGGCCGCCGTCAGCGCCTGCTGCGCCTGTTGCGGCGTGGCATAGGTCTGGGTGAACTCCACCACTTGCGTGGCGCCGACCATCTGCACCAGCATGCGGCTCAGCCCGCTCTGGTCCTGATCGACCAGCCCGACGGGAATGTGGCGGATGTTGGTGTTGATGGCATAGCCGAACAGCGCCAACTGGATCAGCGGGATCATGATGACCATGCCAAAGGTCATCCGGTCGCGGCGCAGTTGCAGCAATTCCTTCTTCAGGATCGCGCCGATGCGCCCGATCGAGATCACGCGGCTGCCTCTGCCGGGCGCTTGGCCCCGCCCCCGGTTGCGGCGACGAAGACGTCTTCAAGATTGGCGCGTGTCCGGTGGCAGGTGACCGGACCGGCGTCATGCAACAGGGCGGCCACATGGGTCTCGGGGTCGGCCTGATCCTTGCGCACCAGCACCCGCAGCCGCGCGCCGATCTGGGCCGAGGACAGCACTGCCGCGTCGGCGTCCAGCACCTCCTTGGCATGACGCAACTGGTCGCCCGTCACCTCGATCACATTGGCCTTCAGCCCCGCCATCAGGTCGGGCGGTGCGCCTTCGATCCGCTTGATCCCGGTTTCCAGGATGGCGATGCGGTGGCAGCGTTCGGCTTCGTCCATGAAATGGGTCGAAACGATGATTGTCGTGCCGCCGTCCACCAAATCGAACAACCGTGCCCAGAACTGCCGCCGGGTTTCAGGATCGACGGCCGAGGTCGGCTCATCAAGAAACAGCAACTGCGGCTCGTGCAGCACTGCCGCCGCCAACGCCAGCTTCTGCCGCTGGCCGCCGCTCATGCTTCCGGCGATCTGATGGGCCTGTGCCTCCAGATCATAGCGCTGCAGCAGCGTCTCGATCCGGGCCTTGCGGCGGCGGCGCGGCAGGCCGTAGATGCGCGCCGCGAAATCCAGGTTCTCGGTCACCGTCAGATCGCGGTAGTGCGAAAAGCTCTGGGTCATATAGCCGATCTTCTGCTTCAACGGCTCGGGTTTGCCCGGCAGATCGACGCCCAGCACCCGCGCCCGGCCTTCGCTGGGGATCAGCAGGCCGGTGAGCATCCGCATCATGGTGGTCTTGCCGCTGCCGTTGGGACCCAGAAAGCCGAAGATCTCGCCCCGCGTGATGGTCAGATCCACCGTATCGACGGCGGTCTTGGGACCGAAGCGGCGGGTCAGCCCGGTGGTGGACACCACCACCTCGGGATCGGGCGGCGGTGCCGGGCTCACGGCAGATGCGCCTGCGCTGGCATGCCCACCGGAAGTGCTGCCGCCGCCGCGCCGGGCAGGTCGATCTCGGCCAGATACATCAGGCGGCTGCGATCCTCCTGGTTCAGGGCGTAATAGGGCGTGAAGGCGGCGTTGACGCTGATCCAACGCACCACGCCGCGCAGAGGCTTGTCCAGACCGTCGACACTGACCAGCAGTTCGTCGCCCTCACGCACCTTCACCCGCGCCGGTTCCGGCACATAGACACGGGCAAAGGGCCGGTATCCGGCCAGCAGGATCGCCACCGGGCTGCCCAGCGTCACCCGCTCGCCCAGGTTCCACGGCAGGCTGTCGAGCACCCCGGCGCGGGTGGCGGTGACGGCCAGGTTGTCCAGATGGGTCTGTTCCACCGCGACCCGCGCGCGCGCCGCCTCGACCGTGGCGACGGCCATGGCGATGTCTTCGGGACGCGAGCCAGTTTCCAACTCCAGCAGACGGGCCTGTGCGGCTTCCAGCTTGGCGCGGGCGGCGTCGCGGGCGGCCCGGTTGGCATCCATCCGCGCCTGCGTGATGGCTTCGCGTTCCACCAGAATGCTGTTACGTTCGAAATTCGCCTCGGCCTCGGTCAGATTGGCACGGGCACCGTCCACCTCGGCGCGGGCGATGGCAATTTCTTCGGCGCGCGGCCCGTCGCGCAGCTTGTCCAGATTGGCCTGCGCCCTGGCCAGATCGGCCTTTGCCAGCGCCAGATTGCCCAGCCGTATCGCCGGATCGAGTTGCACCAGCACATCACCGGCCTGCACCCGGCTGCCCTCGGCCACCGGAAGGCCGACGATGATCTCGCTTGCGGTGGCGGTCAGCGCCACACGCTCGCGCGCCAACTCCCCCAAGGCCACATTGCTTTCATGCGGGCTGCACCGGTCCAGCAGGGCCGTTGGCAGGGACAGGCTGACAAGCAGCCCGAGGGTGGGGAACGACAGCTGCACGCGATCCGGCCATGAGGTTGTGTCGGGATGGCTTCACCTTAGGGGCCGGTCCTGACGCCGGTCAAGCCGCCGTACCCCGCTCCCGCGGTCCTGCGTCCCTGGCACAGGCTTGTTTTCGCGGATTGATATTTGACCTTCCCGCCCGGTTGCGATGATAGTCGCAGGCGTCAGGCAGCCGGTGCTGCCCAAGAAGATCATCACGCATGGGGAGGAGACCACATGAAGCACGTCATCCTGAGCGCCGTCTCGGTTCTGGCGATTGGCCTGGGGGCCGCGCAGGCCGAGGAGTATCCGGCCAAGGAAATCCAGGGCATCATTCAATGGGGCGCCGGTGGGTCCACGGACACCGTGATGCGCTCGGTCACGCCGCATGCCGAGGAGGCCCTGGGCGGCACCATCGTGATGCAGAACATGACCGGCGCGGTGGGCGCCATCGCCCTGACCCATGTGGCCGGGTCCGACCCGGATGGCTATACCCTGCTGATGGGCGCCGAGAACCCGCTGCTCTACAAGGTGATGGGACTGGGCGACAAGGACTACAACGATTTCATCCCGGTCTCGATCCTGGCCCGTGGCACGCCGCTGGTGGTGGCCAATGTGGATGCACCCTTCGACGACTACGCCGAGATGGTCGCCTATGTGAAGGCCAACCCCGGCGAGGTGCGTTTCGGCGCTACCGGGCCGGGCGGGCTGCCGTCGGTCATCACCGCGATGATCAACACCGTCGAGGGGGAGCTGGACGTGATCGCCGTGCCCTATGACGGCGACGGCCCGGCGCTGACCGCGCTGCAAGGCGGGGCCGTGGATGTGATGCCGGCGGTTCTGGGTATTGCCATCGAGGGCATCCGCGCCGGCACCATGAAGCCGCTGGCGGTCTTCGACGTGGCCGAGACCGACAAGCTGCCGGGCGTGCCCCCGGTCACCGCCTTCAACCCGGCGTTCGAGACCTACCTGCCGTGGGGGCCGTTCTTCGGAGTTTTCGTACCCAAGGGCACGCCCGATGACGTGGTGGCGAAACTGTCGGACGCCTATGCCCAGGGCGTCGCGAACCCGGAGTTTGTCGAGCTGATGGAAAACCGCGGGTTCGAGTTGATGGGCATTTCCGGGCAGGAGGCCACCGACTTCCTGACCAAATGGCAGCAGGGCACGACCTGGCTGTTGCAGGACGGCGGCCACACCAAGGCCTCGCCGGAAGAGTTCGGGATCGCGCGCCCGGGTGAATGATCGCAAGACCGGCGGCCCGACAGCCGCCGGCCCCAACCGGCGCCGCCCTTCCCCCGAAGCGCGGCGCCGTTTCTCTGCAAGCCGCCACCCGTTCGGCGGCAAGGACCCCCATGAGACGACCTGAGCCCGACCACCACGACGGCACCTCGGATGCCACCCTCGGCGGCTGTGACGATGCCCGCCGGCCCGGAGAACTGATCTTCGTGGTCCTGTTGCTGCTGGCCAGCCTTGGCCTGTTGTGGAGCGCTTATGGCATTTCCGGCTTCGAAGCGCTGTCGGCCCCCGGCTCGGTGCCGATGGCGGCCAGCACGGCGATGGTGGTGACCTCGCTGATCGTGGTGCTGCGCACCGCCCGCCTGCCCCGCAGCGCCGGGGAAACCCTGCGCCGTGACATCCTGCCGGGTGTGGTGGTGATCTTCGTGCTGCTGCTGATCGCCTATGCGCTGCTGCTCAAGCCGCTGGGCTTCCTGCCGACCTCGGGCCTGTTCCTGATCGTGTCGATCCGCATCCTGTCCGGACGCGGCTGGGGCTTTGCCTTGACGGTCTCGGCCGGCAGCCTGCTGGCGATCTGGCTGATCTTCCGCATCGTCTTTACCGTGCTGATGCCGCCGGGGATCGTGCCCGAGGCCGAATTCATCCAGATCTTCCGCGATCTCGGCACGGGGGCCCGCTGATGGAGGTGCTGACACCCCTGCTGACCGTCTTTGCCCAGCCGCAGCTTCTGGCGCTGGTGGCGCTTGGCACCTTTGCCGGGATCTATGTCGGCGCCATTCCGGGGCTGTCGGTGACCATGGCGGTGTCGATCCTGATCTCCTTCACCTTCTCGTGGGATGTCTACCCGGCGATTTCGCTGATGATCGGCATCTACATGGGCGGTGTCTATGGCGGCGCACGCACCGCCATTCTGCTGAACATCCCCGGCGCACCCTCGGCCATTGCCACGGCGCTGGACGGCTATCCCATGGCCCGGCGCGGCGAAGCCGGCACCGCCATCGGCGTCACCACGGTGATGTCCTGCATTGGCGGCTTTGTCGGCATCGGCGTGCTGGCGCTGGCCGCCCCACTGGTGTCGGACTTCGCGCTGCGGTTCCAGCCGCGCGACTACATGCTGCTGGCGCTGCTGGGCATCCTGCTGGTGGGGTCGCTGTCCACTGGCAGCCTTGTGAAGGGCATCTTCGCGGGAGCGCTTGGCATCGCCATTGGCGCCGTGGGCCGCGACCCGCTGACCTTTACCGAGCGCTTCACCTTCGATCTGCAGATCCTCGAGGGCGGGATTTCCTTCATCGCGGTGATGATCGGCATGTTCGGCGTGTCCGAAGCGCTGTTGCAACTGCACCACGTGGACAAACCCGCGATCCGCCAGAAGATCGACCGCATTGTGCCGTCGCTGGCCACGGTGCGCAAGCACCTGCCGCTGTCGCTGCAAACCTCGACCATCGGGGTGGTCATCGGTGCCCTGCCCGGCACCGGCGGCGATATCGCGGCGCTGATGGCCTATGACCATGCCAAGCGCGTCACCAAACACCCTGAGCGCCCCTTTGGCGAGGGTGCTATGGAGGGGCTGGTCGCGCCTGAGACCGCCAACAATGCCGCCGTGGGGGGCGCCTTCATCCCGATGATGACGCTGGGCATTCCCGGCGATGCGGTAACAGCAATCATGATCGGGGCGCTGTTCATCCACGGGCTGAACCCCGGCCCGATGCTGATGATCGACCGGCCCGAGATGTTCTGGTTCATCGTCGGCGCGCTGCTGACGGCCAATGTCTTCATGCTGATCTTCGGCCTGACCGGCATCAAGCTGTTCACCCGGATTGTCGAGATGCCCCGGTCGGTGCTGATCCCGCTGATCCTGCTGCTGTCCATCGTCGGCGCCTATGCGGTGAACAATTCGATCGCGGATGTCTACTGGATGCTGGGCTTCGGCGTTTTCGGCTATTTCCTGCGCCACTACGGCTATCCCCTGGGGCCGGTGATCCTTGGGGTGATCCTGTCGCGGCTGCTGGACGACAACTGGCGCCGCGCGATCATTTCCGAGCGCGAGGATCTGGGCCGCTTCTTCGCCGGCATCTTCTCCAGCCCGCTTTCCACGGTGCTGTTCATCGGTGTGGTGCTGATCTTCGTGTCGCAAACGCCGCTGTGGCGGCGGCTGAAGGGGCGGCTTCTGCGCCCGTCCGGCACCTGAAGGTCACCAAAAAGCGCCGCGGATCATCCTGCGATCCGCGACGCCAGTTTTTCTGACCCTCGGGTCTAGCCCCGGCTGGCGACCGCCGCCTGATAGGCATCCAACTCGCGGATCAGGGGCAGCCCCGTCGGCACATCCTGGCGGGCGCAGAACTCGTCCCAGACCGCGCCGAATGGCAGATCCTTGAACTCTTCGGTCAGGGTCAGGCGGGTGGTGTAGTCCAGCGCCGTCTCGGCCTTGGTCAACTGGTCCAGCGGCAGCAGCAGCGCCCTGAGCAGTGCCTTTTGCATGTTCCGCGTGCCGATCACCCAGGCCGCCGTGCGGCTGATGGTGGCATCGAAGAAGTCCAGCCCGATCCGGGTCCGGTCCAGCAGATCCGCCGTCACCAGTTCCTGCGCCATCGACAGAATGGAATCGTCCAGCAGGATCACATGGTCGCTGTCCCAACGCATCGGCCGCGAGACATGCAGCAGGATCTCGTCCAGCGACAGCGACACCGCGCTGAGCTTGTCGGCGACGTTCTCGGTCGGGTGGAAATGGCCCATGTCGAGACACAGCAGCGTGCCCTTGCGGATCGCGTAGCCCATGTAAAACTCATGGCTGCCCACGGTGCAGGCTTCCACACCGATGCCGAACAGCTTGCTTTCCACCGCGTCGCGCATCTCGGCCGCGCCCAGCGGATCGGCCAGCATCTGGTCCAGCGAGGCTTCCAGCCGCGCCCGGGCCGCCATGCGGTCGATGGGCGTGTCCTTGTAGCCATCCGGCACCCAGATGTTGTTGACCGCCGCACTGCCCAGGGCCGCGCCCATCTGCGCCGCGATCTCGCGCGAGCGCTTGCCATGTTCGATCCAGAAGTCGCGGATGCCCTTGTCGGGATGGCTGAGGGTCAGGTTGTCGTCGGCCTTGGCGTGGGCAAAGAAGGTCGGGTTGAAGTCCAGCCCGATCCCCTGCCCCTTGGCCCAGTCCACCCAAGGCGCGAAGTGGCGAAACTCGATCTCGTCACGATCAGGATTCTCCTCGGTGTCCAGATACATCGCGTGCAGGTTCAGGCGATGGTTTCCGGGGATCTGCGCGTAGGCGAACTCCAGATCCGCGCGCAACTCGTCCGGCGTGCGGGCCCGGCCGGGATGGTTGCCGGTGGCCTGGATACCACCGCCGGAACTGCCGGTCTTGGTTTCAAACCCCACCACGTCATCGCCCTGCCAGCAATGCATCGAGATCGGGATGGTCGCGAGGCGCTGCAGGGCGGATTCACTGTCGATCCCCCACTGCGCGAAGGTCTCGCGCGCCATGTCATAGGTCTTGCTCATGCTCATTCCTCCCGTTGGGTTCCAGCGCTCAGCGCGGGAACGCCTGCACGTTGCCGGCATCGACGTTCAGGATGTTGCCGGTGGATTTGGACGAGGTGTCGGCGGCGAAGAAATAAGCGGCCTCCGCGATATCCTCGGGCAGAACCGACCGTTTCAGCATCGAGCGCTGGCGATACATTTCCTCAAGCCCGCCCTTGTCGGTGCCATAGGTGCCCGCGCGCTGTTCCAGCCATTCGCCTTCCCAGATCTTCGAGCCCCGCAGCACCGCGTCGGGATTGACCACATTGACCCGGATGCCGGCCTCTGCGCCTTCCAGCGCCAGGCAGCGGGCCAGGTGGATCTCGCTGGCCTTGGCGGTGCAATAGGCCGCCGCGTTGGGCGAGGCCGCCAGACCGTTCTTCGAGGCGATGAAGATCACCGCGCCGCCCATATCCTGCACGCGCATCACCTTGAAGGCCTCGCGGCTGACCAGGAAGTAGCCGGTGGACAGGATGTCCATGTTCTTGTTCCACAGCGCCAGCGAGGTTTCCTCGACCGGGGCCGAAGAGGCGATGCCGGCGTTGGACACCAGAATGTCGATGCCACCGAATTCGACCGCGGATTCGGCAAAGGCCGCCGCGACGGCGTTCTCGTCGGTGACATTCATCGTGACGGTGCGCACCACGTCCTTGCCGAAGCGCGACGCGAGGTTTTGCGAGGTCGAGTCGAGCGCATCTTCGTTGATGTCGGCCAGCATCACGCAGGCGCCTTCCGACAGATAGCGTTCCGCCGTGGCCGCGCCGATGCCGCCTGCCCCGCCGGTGACCAGCGCCACGCGCCCGGCCAGCGATTTGGGCTTGGGCATGCGCTGCAGCTTGGCCTCTTCCAGAAGCCAGTATTCGATGTCGAAGGCTTCCTGCTCGGGCAGGCCGACGTAGTCACTGACCGACGAGGCACCGCGCATCACGTTGATGGCGTTGACGTAGAATTCGCCCGAGATGCGGGCCGTGGCCTTGTCCTTGGCAAAGGTGATCATGCCGACGCCGGGCACCAGATAGACCACCGCGTTGGGATCGCGCAGCGCCGGCGAATTGTCATGCTTGCAGCGGTCGTAATAAGCCGCGTAGTCGTCGCGATAGGCCGCAACCTGCGCCGGAAGACCTTCCAGGACCGCGTTCAGATTGTTTTGCGCCGGGTCGAATTCCAGCACCAGGGGGCGGATCTTGGTGCGCAGAAAGTGGTCCGGGCAGGAGGTGCCAAGGGCCGCCAGCGGCTCCAGGTTGGCCGAGTTGACGAATTCCAGAACCGCGTCGCTGTCGTTGAAATTGCCGACCATATGCTGGTTGCCCGAAACATAGCCGCGAATGGCGGGCATCAGGCGGGCGGCCACGGCGCGGCGTTCCGCGGCCGACAGGCTTTGGTGGCGGGCACCGCCAAAGGCCGCGACGCCGTCGGTCTTTTCGGCCAGCCATGCCGTTGCGGTGTTGATGACCTCGATGGTCTTGTCATAGCAGTCGCGCGCGGTATCGCCCCAGGTGAACAAGCCGTGGCTTTCCAGAACCACGCCGTCGGCGTCGGGGTTCTCGCGGCAGAAGTCTCCCAGCCACAGGCCCAACTCGTACCCCGGCTTTTTCCACGGCAGCCAGCCGATCTTGTCGCCGAAGATCTGCTGCGTCAGTTCGCGGGAATTCTTGGAAGCGGCAATTGCGATGATCGCATCCGCATGCACATGGTCCACGTGCTTGCGCGGCACATAGGCGTGCAGCGGCGTGTCGATCGAGGCCGCCCGCGGGTTCAGCTTGTAGGTGCAGTGCGGCAGGTAGCCGACCATCTCGTCTTCGAACTCAACGCCGCGGTACAGGCCCTTCAGCGCCTCAAGCTTGTCCATGTAGAGCGTGGCAAAGCCGTCCATCTTGATCGACCCGATGTCGCCGCCCGAGCCCTTGACCCAGAGAACCTCGACCTCTTCGCCGGTCAGCGGGTCGGTTTCCATGACCTTGGCCGAGGTATTGCCGCCGCCGTAATTGGTCACGCGCTTGTCAGCGCCAAGGATGTTGGAACGGTAGAGCAGCAGCTCCGATTCGCTCATCCCGTCCGCGACACTCTCGTCCCAACGGTTTTCAAGTGTCTGTTTTTCAGCGGATTTAAGCATGTCTTCCTCCCGATGAGCGCGGCGCGCCCGGTGCGTAATGTCTCGCACAAGATGAGATCTGACGTGCCCTTTGTCAATCATTTTCCATCAGTTTCAATCATTCTGCATCGCAGCATGATTGATTATGACATTTTTTGATTGACACAACGCCACGAATCCACGCAGGTTGTGCAACAGGGAGGACGCCATGCACGAGAAAGAACGCCACGGAATCATTCTATCCGCCGTCCAGGATCGGCCGGTCGTGACCGTGGCCGAGCTGTGCGCGCTGACCGATGCTTCTGAAGCCACGATCCGGCGCGACATCTCGGCTCTGGATGCCACGAAACAGCTGCGCAGGGTGCGTGGCGGTGCCGAAGCCGTCACCCCGCCGCAGTTCGTCGGTCTTTCGGGGCGCCCCTTCGAAGTCAGCGAAACCATGCACACGCAGGAAAAGCAGGCGATTGCCCGGGCCGCCGTGGACATGTGCGCCGATGGCGAACCGATCATCATCAACGGCGGCACCACGACGTTCCAGATGGTGCATCCGCTGGCCTCGCGCCGCTGCCAGGTCTTCACCAACTCATTCCCGATTGCCGAGCATCTGCTGAAGCATTCGAAGAACACCATCATGCTGTCGGGCGGGGCGATCTACCGCGAACAGAACATCATCCTGTCGCCCTTCGACAATGACGTGACCCGCAACTTCTATGCCCGCCGCATGTTCATGGGCGCGCAGGGGTTGGGACCGGTGGGCCTGATGGAAACCGATCCGCTGCTGATTCAGGCCGAGCAGAAGCTCATCAACCAGGCCGACGAACTGGTGGTTCTGGTGGACAGCTCGAAATTTGAAAACCGGTCCAGCCTGGTGCTTTGCCCGCTGACCCGGATCGACACGGTGATCACCGACGAGGGCATCACCGACAAGACCGCCGCCATGCTTGAGGCGGCAGATATCCGACTGGTCGTGGCCCATACGGGCCGCGGTCAGAAAGAGAGCTCAGCGTCCTAGGACGTTGTTTCCGTTGTGACCATAGGGAGGAACTCATCATGATCCGTCGCAACTTCACCAAACTCCTGGCTGGCGTCAGCCTGGCCACCAGCTTCATGGGCACCACCGCCATGGCCGATGACACCATGCGCATCGCGCTTGTGGTCAAGGCTCTGGGCATCGGCTTCTTCGAAGCCGCCGCCAAGGGCGCCGAAGAAGCCGCCGCCGAACTGGGCAACGTCGAGGTCATCTACACCGGCCCGACCGACACCACCGCCGAGGGCCAGATCGAGGTCATCAACTCGCTGATCGCGCAGGGCGTCGATGCCATCGCCGTATCGTCCAACGACACCGATGCACTGGTGCCGACCCTGAAGAAGGCCATGCAGCGCGGCATCACCGTCGTGTCCTGGGACAGCGGCGTTGCCGAAGAAGGCCGTCAGGTGCATCTGAACCCGTCGTCGAACCCGCTGATCGGCAACATGATCATCAAGCTGGCCGCCGACCATCTGCCCGATGGCGGCGAGGTTGCCCTGCTGTCGGCCACCACCACCTCGACCAACCAGAACGTCTGGATCGAGGAAATGAACAAGGTGATGGGCAACTATCCGGGCATCGAGGTCGTCGCGACCGTCTATGGCGATGACCTGGCCGACAAATCCTATCGCGAAGCGCAGGGCCTCATGCAGTCCTACCCGGATCTGGACGCGATCATCGCACCGACTTCGGTGGGCATCGTGGCCGCCGCTCAGGCCGTGGCCGATGCCGGCAAGATCGGTGAAGTCAACGTCACCGGTCTGGGTCTGCCGTCGGAAATGGCGGGGGCCATCGAAAGCGGCGCGTCCAAGTCCTTCGCGATCTGGAACCCGATCGATCTGGGCTATTCGGCCACGATGATCGCCTACCAGCTGGCCAGCGAAAACGCTGTGGCCGAGCCTGGCGCCACCATCGAGATCGGCCGCATGGGATCGATCACCCTGGACGAATCCAACGCCGCCGCCATGGCCGACCCCTTCGTCTACGACAGCTCGAACATCGATCAGTTCAAGAGCATCTTCTGAGGCCGGCGCGCCACGGCGCGCAGACCACGCGGGGGGCCATCGCCCCCCGCACCCCCGAATTACTCCAGTCAGAAAAAGAGGCAGAGATGGCCAGAAATGCTGCCGCACCGGCGTCGCCGGCAGGCGCCCCGGACCCGATCCTGGCGCTTGACGCGATCACCAAGATCTTTCCGGGCGTCAAGGCGCTGTCCGAGGTCAGGCTGGGCCTGTACCCCGGCCAGGTCACCGCCCTGATCGGCGAGAACGGCGCCGGCAAATCGACGGTCGTCAAGATCCTCACCGGCATCTACCAGCCTGACGGCGGCGCGATCCGGGTCAACGGCGAGGCCGTGACCTTCGCCACAGCGCAGGATGCCGCCGACGCGGGCGTCACCGCGATCCACCAGGAAACCGTGCTGTTCGACGAACTGTCCGTGGCCGAGAACATCTTCCTGGGCCATGCGCCGCGGAACCGTTTCGGCCTGATCGACTGGGCCACCATGCAACGCCGGGCGCGCGAGATCCTGCGCGGTGTCGGGGCCGAGATCGAACCCTCGCACAAGCTGCGCGACCTTGGCATCGCCAACAAGCACCTGGTCGCCATCGCACGCGCTCTGTCCATCGACGCCAGCGTCGTCATCATGGACGAACCCACAGCCGCCCTGTCGCACAAGGAAATTCAGGAGCTGTACGAGCTGGTGGACAAGCTGAAGGCGCAGGGCAAGGCGATCCTGTTCATCAGCCACAAGTTCGACGAGATCTTCCGCATCGCCGACCGCTTCACCGTCTTCCGCGACGGGCAGTTCGTGGGCGACGGACTGATCTCGGACGTCACCGAATCCGATCTGGTCAAGATGATGGTGGGCCGCGATGTCAGCCAGATCTTCCCGACCCGCGACAGCCAGATCGGCGAGGAAATCCTGCAGGTCGCAGGCTATGACCACCCCACCGAATTCGCCGACATCGGCTTTTCCCTGCGCCGGGGCGAGATCCTGGGCTTTTACGGTCTGGTCGGCGCGGGCCGGTCGGAACTGATGCAGGCGCTGTTCGGCATCACCACGCCATCAAAGGGCGTCACCAAGATCGACGGCGCGGTGCGGGTGATCCGCTCTCCGGCCGATGCCATCCACAACGGCGTGGTCTATGTGCCCGAGGATCGCGGCAAGCAGGGTGCCATCACCGCGCTGCCGATCTTCCAGAACGTCACCCTGCCGTCGCTGTCGAAAACCTCGCACCGGGGCTTTTTGCGGCTGGCCGAGGAATTCAAGCTGGCGCGCGAATACACCCGGCGGCTCGACCTCAGGGCGGCCTCGCTGGACACCGAACTGGGCACCCTGTCGGGCGGCAACCAGCAAAAGGTGGTCATTGCCAAATGGCTGGCCACCCAACCCAAGGTCATCATCCTGGATGAACCAACCAAGGGCATCGACATCGGCTCGAAAGCGGCGGTGCATGAATTCATGGCCGAACTGGCCGCACAGGGGCTGGCCGTCATCATGGTCAGCTCGGAAATTCCTGAAATCCTCGGCATGTCCGACCGGGTCATCGTGATGCGCGAAGGGCGCATCGCGGCAGAACTGGACGGCGATGACCTGAGCCCCGAAACCCTTGTCCGCCACGCTGCGGGCATCTGAGAAAGGCCGAACAGATGTTGAAACGGCTTCTGGCCTCGCGCGAGGTCATCCTGCTGGGCGCCATCGGGGTGCTGCTGGCGCTGATCGCCACCCGCTTTCCCGGTTTCGTGACGCCCTCCAATCTGGCCGGGGTGTTCAACGACACCTCGCCGCTGATCCTGCTGGCCGTCGGCCAGATGATCGTGATCCTGACCAAATGCATCGACCTGAGTGTCGCCGCCAACCTGGCGCTGACCGGCATGGTGGTGTCGATGATCAACGTCGCCGCCCCCGGCCTGCCCATCGTGGTGATCCTGCTGGTGGCCGTGGGCCTTGGCACCGCCCTGGGCATGATCAACGGGCTGCTGGTGTGGAAACTGGCGATCCCGCCGATCGTGGTGACCCTGGGCACCATGACGATCTTCCGGGGCATGATCTTCCTGCTGTCGGACGGCAAATGGGTCAACAGCCACGAGATGAGCGAAGCTTTCAAGGCCTTCCCGCGCGCCCAGGTCCTGGGCCTTCCGATGCTCAGCTGGATCGCCATCGCCGCCGTCATCCTGTTCACCCTGGTGATGACCCGCACCACGCTGGGCCGTGCCTTCTATGCGGTCGGTGGCAACCCGCACGCGGCCACCTACACCGGTCTGAACGTGGGCAAGACCCAGTTCTGGGCCTTCGCCATCTCGGGCGCGCTGGCCGGGTTGACCGGTTACCTCTGGGTGTCGCGCTATGCGGTGTCCTATGTGGACATCGCCGGCGGCTTCGAGCTTGACGTGGTTGCCGCCTGCGTGATCGGCGGCATCTCGATCGCCGGCGGCATCGGCACCGTGGGCGGCGCGCTTCTGGGCGCCCTGTTCCTGGGGGTCATCAAGAACGCCCTGCCGGTCGTCAACATTTCGCCCTTCTGGCAGCTTGCCATCTCGGGCAGCGCCATCATCATCGCCGTCGCCTTCAATGCCCGCGCCAATCGCGAGAAGGGTCGGATCATCCTGAAATCCGCGGAGCACACGGCATGAGCCTCACCGAGCGTTACATCCCCGACCGGCTGCAATCACCGCTGGCCACCCGACTGAAAAGCTGGGAAAGCCTGCTGCTTCTGGTGGCCATTGCGATCTTCATCGCCAACAGCTTTGCCTCGCCCTACTTCCTGAACGCCTGGAGCCTGAGCGACGCAACCTTCAACTTCACCGAGAAGGCGATGATCGCCTTCGCCATGGCGCTGCTGATCATCTCGGGCGAAATCGACCTGAGCGTCGCCTCGATCATTGCGCTGGCCTCCACCGCCATGGGCGCGGCGCTGCAACTTGGCGCCGGCACCCCGGTCCTGATCCTTGTGGGTCTGGGCACCGGGCTGCTGTGCGGCGCCTTCAACGGCGTTCTGGTGACTCGGCTGGGGCTGCCCTCCATCGTCGTGACCATCGGCACCATGAGCCTGTTTCGCGGCATCAGCTATATCGTGCTGGGCGACCAGGCGTTCCGCGGCTACCCGGCGGATTTCGCCTTCTTCGGACAGGGCTATGTGTTCTGGGTGGTGTCCTTCGAATTCGTGCTCTTCGCCCTGCTCGCGATCATCTACAGCGTCGTGCTGCACAAGACCAACTTTGGCCGCACGGTCTATGCCATCGGCAACAATCCCACCGGCGCGCTGTTCTCGGGCATCCGGGTGGCGCGGGTGAAGTTCATCCTGTTCCTGCTGACCGGGCTGATGGCCGGGGTCGCCTCGATCTGCCTGACCTCGCGGCTGGGCTCGACCCGGCCGTCGATCGCCACCGGGCTGGAACTGGAAGTCGTGACCATGGTCGTGCTGGGCGGCGTCAACATCCTGGGCGGGTCCGGCACCATCCCCGGCGTCTTCATCGCCGCCTTTGTGATGGGGCTGGTCACCTTCGGTCTGGGCCTGCTGAACGTGCCGGGCATCGTCATGTCCATCGTCATCGGCGCCCTGCTGATCGGCGTCATCGCCCTTCCCCGCCTTTGGGCAATGTGGAGGAAATGATGGAGAAGTTCGCCTTCAAGATGCACCTGACCCCCGGCTGCGAAGCGGAATACAAGGCGCGCCACGATGCCATCTGGCCCGAGCTTGTCACGCTGCTGAAGGAGGCCGGGATCTCGGACTACTCGATCCATCTGGATCCCGAGACCCATACCTTGTTCGGCGTGCTCTGGCGCAGCGACGATCACCGCATGGACGATCTGCCCACAACCCCGGTGATGCAGAGATGGTGGGCCCATATGGCCGACCTGATGCGCACCCATGAGGACAACGAACCCGTGGCGGTGCCGCTTGTGCCCGTGTTTCACATGCCATGACCCAGGGACATGTCGCCGTCATCGACATCGGCAAGACCAACGCCAAGCTGGCGCTGGTCAATCTGGCCGACCTGTCGGAAATCGCCGTGGTCACACGGCCCAACATTGTGCTGCCCGGCCCGCCCTGGCCGCATTTCGATGTGGACGGGCATTGGGACTTCCTGCTGGAGGCATTGACCCGGTTTCACGCCGAACACGGGATCGACGCCATCTCGATCACCACCCATGGCGCTTGCGTGGCGCTTCTGGACGCCCATGGCGACCTCGCCGCGCCGATCCTGGACTACGAACATTCCGGCCCCGACGATCTGGCCGAGGACTATGACCGCCTGCGGCCAGAGTTCTCCGAAACCGGCTCTCCGCGGCTGGGCATGGGGCTGAATGTGGGCGCGCAGCTGCACTGGCAGTTCGCCACCGATCCCGGCCTGAAGGCACGCACCGAAACGATCCTGACCTATCCGCAATACTGGGGCGCCCGGCTGACCGGGGTCACGGCGGCGGATGTCAGTTCGCTGGGCTGCCACACCGATCTGTGGGACCCGCGCGCCCGCGGGTTTTCCTCGCTGGTCGACACGCTGGGCATCGCTGACAAGCTGGCCCCGGCGAGGCCCTCGGCGGATGTGCTGGGCCCAATCCTGCCCGAGATCGCGGCACGCACCGGGCTGGCGCCAGACACGCCGGTGCATTGCGGCATCCATGACAGCAATGCCTCGCTGCTGCCGCACCTTCTGGGCAATCCCCGGCCGTTCTCGGTCATCTCGTCGGGCACCTGGGTGATCGTCATGTCCGTGGGCGGGCAAGAGGTCGATCTGGACCCGTCGCGCGACACGCTCATCAACACCGACGCCTTCGGCAACCCGGTGCCCTCGGCCCGCTTCATGGGCGGGCGCGAACACGATCTGGCCAGCGGCGGCACCTATCCCGAGCCGACCGAGGCCGACATCGCCGCGGTGCTGTCGGGCGGTGTGATGCTGTTGCCCGCCGTGGTGCCAGAAACCGGCCCGTTCCGGGGGCAGGACGCACATTGGTGCGGGGCCGAGCCCGAGGTCGGCACTGGTGTCCGGGGCGCAGCAGTGGCCTTCTACCTTGCACTGGTTACCGCGCGGTGCCTGGACCTGATCGGTCACGACGGCCCGATCCTGGTCGAAGGCCCTTTTGCCCGCAACCGTTGCTATGGCCGGATGCTGTCGGTCGCCACCGGATCACCGGTGCGCGCCATGCACGGCTCTACCGGCACCAGTCAGGGCGCGGCCCTGCTGGCCGGCCCGGCACCGACCGACACCGCTTCGGCCGGGACCGCACCCGGCGCGCCCGCCGTGCCCACCGCGGCCGAGCAGGCTTATATCACCGATTGGAACGCGCGCAGCGGCCCCTGAACACCGTCGCGGGGGCAGCGCGCTACGACACAACTTTAAGCTGTGATGTGTCAGTTCACCGCTTCCGCCAACAAGGGGACCCCATTATAGTCCTCTCGTTGGTACCTTTGTTGGAAAGTGGCGAGTATGCGTAGCCTGATCACCTTTGGCTTCATGGGCGGGATCGTGACCTGTGTTCACATCGCCGTTGGCCTGTTCTGTGTTCATATCCTGCACATGGAGGCGTTCTGGGGCAATCTGGTGGCCTTCTGCACCGGGTTTTTCCTGTCCTACTACGGCCACCGCCATGTGACCTTCCGGTCGCAGGCGCATGTCTCGCATTCGATGCCGCGATTCTTCGTGATCTCGGCGATCAACCTCGTCATCAGCCAGATGAGTGTCGTTGTCATCGTCGACATGGCCGGGCTTTCCTATAATTTGGCGCTGGCGGTGATGATCGTTCTGGTCAGCAGCTTCGGCTACTTGGCTGGACGGTTCTGGGCATTCAGCGACGGTGAATTCTGAAGGAGACGGCGCCATGAAGCTTTTCGTGACAGGCGCCAGCGGCTTCGTCGGACGGCAGGTCTTGCGGCGTCTGGCAAGGCGCCCCGAGGTCACCTGCACCCTGCTACTGCGCGACCCGGCGGCCCTGCCCGACCTGCCCGCCAATTGCACCGCCATCAAGGGCGATCTGGACCGGCCTGACAGCTATCGCGCCGCCCTTGAAGGCGCAGACCGCGTGCTGCACATGGCCGCCCTGACCGGCAAGGCGGCACCCGACGACTATGCCGCCGCCAACCAGCAGGCCACCGAAGCACTGACCGAAGCCGCGAAGGCCGCAGGGGTCGAGGCGATGATCTTCGTCAGCACCATCGCGGCGGGCTATCCCGACAAGCGGCATTATCCCTATGCGCAGACCAAACAGGCCGCCGAGACAGCACTTGCCGCCAGCGGTCTGCCGCACACCATCCTGCGCCCGACGCTGGTCTTCGGGCCGGGATCGCCCATCGCCGCGACGCTGGGCAAGATCGCCGGCGCGCCGATCATCCCGCTGCCTGCGCGCGGCGGCCCGGTGGATGTGCAGCCGGTGCATGTGGACGACGTGGCCCGCGCCATCGAGGCGCTGATCGACGTCCCGGCCACGGGCGAGGTTCTGGACCTGGGCGGGCCGGAGCGGCTGAGCTTTCGCGATTTCCTGACCCGGATGCACGCCGAGATCACCGGCAAGACCCCGAAGTTCCTGCCGCTGCCCCTGACCCCGCTGCAAGCCCTGCTGGCGGCGATGGAACCGCTGGCCCGCCCGGTCATGCCCGCCACCGCCGGGCAGTTCGCGGTCTTCGCCAATGATTCCGCCGCCCGCGACAACTGGCTGATGGATCGGCTGCGGCCCGAGATGGTCTCGCTGGAGGACATGCTGGCCGAGGCGATCTCGGGCGATCCGCCGCCGCCCCCTGCCCGCGCGCCCAGCGACGCCATGCCCCCCGATCCCGAACCGCGCGACACGCTGGTACAGGAATGCCGGGACATCAGCCGCCATCTGTGCGGCACCCTGCCCGGCCCGCAGGCCGAGGTCGCCTATCTGGACGGGATTGCCCGCTTCGCCCTGACCCCGGCACCGGGCAGCTTCGATGCAGCGGTGCTGCGGTTTTCCCGTCGCAGCCCGATGGCCCTGAGCCTGATGGACGGCTACACCAGCTTCTTCGCCCGCAAGAGCCTGTTTCGCCGCCGCCTGATCCTGCTGCTGGCCATCGTCGAGAAACTGCCGCCCACTGCGCGAGCGTTCCAGACCGTGCCCGCCGAGGGCCCGCTGCGCGCCACGCTGGTCACCGGGTTTCAGGGGCTGCGCGGACTGGCCACCATCGTGGCGGGCGGCATCGCCGCGCTGATCCTGTCGCTCACGCATCGCGGCTCCGGCCCAGCATGAGCGTTCTGGTCGTCGGCGCCGGGGCCAGCGGCCTGCATGCGGTCCAGACCCTTCTGGAACGCGGCGCGCAGGTGACGCTGGTCGATGCGGGCGGGCTGCACGGCGGCTATCCCCTGCGCGACACCCCGTTTTCGGAATTGCCCGAGGCACTGGATGATCCCGCCGCCTTCTTTCTGGGCACGGATTTTCAGGCGGTGCATCTGCCCGACCCCGGTGGCGCGCGCGAATACTATGGCCTGCCACCGTCCAAGGATTTCGTGTTCCAGCCCGCGCCCCAGCCGCGCGTGCTGACAGGAGACGGTTTCGCGCCCCTGCGCAGTTTCACCACGGGCGGGCTGGCCGAAGCCTGGACCGCCGGCGCCTATCCTTTCGATGCCGCCGATCTGGACGGGTGGCCGATCACGGCGCGGGATCTGGCGCCCTATTACGATCTGGTGGCCCAGCGGATCGGCATCGGCGGCGCGCCCGATGACCTGTCTCCGCACCTGCCCCTGCACGCGCACCTGCATGACCCGGTGACACTGGATCGCGCCAGCGCGACCCTTCTGGACAGCTACACCACCCGGCGCACGGCCTTGCAAAAGGCCTTGCCCGGCTTCCGCCTGGGCCGATCCCGGCAGGCCACGCTGGCCGAGGATCGCGAGGGCCGGTGCGGCTGCACCCTTTGCGGGCGCTGCCTGTGGGGCTGCCCGACCGGCGCGCTTTATACACCGGGGCAGACCCTGGTGGCGCTTCTGGATCATCCCGGCCTGACCTACCTGCCGCATCTGGCCGCCGAAGCGCTGGAGGGCGACGGCACGGGCCGCATTGCCACCCTGCGCGTGCGCCGCCGCGACGGTGCCACGCTGCACCTTAAGGCCGACCGCTTCCTGCTGTCCTGCGGCACGTTGGAAACCGGGCGGCTGGTGCTGCAGACGCTGGCCGAGCGCAATGACGCAGCACCGCGCCTGACCGGGCTGATGGACAACCGGCAGGTGCTGGCCCCCTTCCTGAACCTGGCCATGCTGGGGCGCGGCGCGCCCGTGGATGCCTACCAGTATCACCAGCTGGCCATGGGGCTGGCGGCCACCCCGGACCGGCCCTATGTGCACGGCCAGATCACCACGTTTACCGCCGGCGACCTGCATCCGGTGCTGCAACAACTGCCGCTGCCGCTGCCGGCGGCCAGCGCGGTTCTGGCGCGGCTGCGCAGCGGGCTGGGGGTGGTGAATCTGAATTTCCACGACACCCGGCGCGACGGCAACTGGCTGACGCTGGAGCCCGGCACCGACGGCCCGGTGCTGTCGGCCCGCTATCGCCCGCCCGCGGGTGAACGCCCGCGCATCCGCGCCGCCCTGCGCGACCTTGGCCGGGCCTTCCGCATGATGCGCGCCCCGCTGGCGCCGGGCATGACCCACATCCGCCCCATGGGCGCCAGCGTGCATTACACCGGCACCCTGCCGATGGCGCAGGCCGAGACCCCGCTGACCACATCCCCCGATGGCGCCCTGCGCGGGTTCACCAATGTGCATGTGGCCGATGGCTCGGTCTTCCCGGCGCTGCCGGCCAAGAACCTGACCTTTACCCTGATGGCCAATGCCGCCCGCGTGGCCGATGCCCTGCCACTGGCGCAGCGCACCTGACAGGGAATGTAAAAATGCCGCTGATCTCTTGGCTTGGGGATGCGCCCGTAACCGATTAGAACGGATATGACGCGGCGTCCATTTTGCGCGTCAAGACTGTGTTTTCAGGAGGTTTCCAGGGGTGTCCGCCACGTCGACCAGACCAAAAACGCCGGCCCTTTCGGTCGTCTCCCCCTGCTACAACGAAGAGGCCGTCCTGCCCGAGTTGTACCGCCGGGTCACCTCGGTGTGCCGCGAGACCGTGGGCGAGGATTATGAAATCGTGCTGGTGGATGACGGCTCGTCCGACCGCACCCGCGCCATGATGGAAGAGCTCAGCGCCGCCGATCCGCATGTGGTCGCCGTGATCCTGTCGCGCAACCACGGCCACCAGCTGGCCCTGACCGCCGGGCTTCAGATCGCCCGGGGCGACCGCATCCTGATCCTTGATGCCGATTTGCAGGACCCGCCCGAGCTGCTGCCGAAGATGATGGCGCGCATGGATGACGGCGTCGACGTGGTCTATGGCAAGCGGACCGAACGGCGCGGCGAAACCGCCTTCAAGGTGCATTCGGCCCGCCTGTTCTACCGGGTGCTCAACAAGCTGGTCGAGATCGACATTCCCACCGACACCGGCGATTTCCGCCTGATGAGCCGCCGGACGCTGGATACGCTGAACCAGATGCCCGAGCACCACCGCTTCATCCGGGGCATGGTGTCGTGGATCGGGTTCCGGCAGGAGCCGCTGGAATACATCCGCTCGGAACGGCTGGCTGGGGAAACCAAGTACCCGTTCCGCAAGATGGTGCATTTCGCCGTCGATGCCATCGCCGGGTTCTCGGTGCTGCCGCTGAAGATCTCGTTGTGGCTGGGGATCATCTGCGCCGTGATCGGCGTGATGTTCATGGGCTACACGGTCTGGGGCTATCTGTCGGGCAATGTGGTGCAGGGCTGGACCACCACCATGACCGCCGTGCTGATCCTGGGCAGCGGCCAGTTGATGATGCTCGGGGTGATCGGTGGCTACCTGGGACGGCTCTACATGCAGTCCAAGAACCGCCCGCTTTACATCATCGACCAGATCATCTGCCAGCCGAAGGGCAACGCCGCGCGCGAGGACGCGGACCGGGACGACCCCGCCGCCTGACCCGGGTCAGAAGGCCTTTGCGGCCAGTTGTTCGAACGGCTTGCGCGGCAGGCTGTCGAACCCCGGTAGGCTCTCGTGCACATAGAAGGTGTCGTACAGCGAATTGCGCACAAAGTGATAGCCGTTGGCGAACAGGATCTCGTTCAGCTCGGGTGTCGGGCGTTCCACCGTCATCGTCAGGAAGATGTAGCGATCGAAGGGAAACTCCCGCAGGATCCGGGTTTCCGAGCCTTCCACGTCCAGGCTGAAATAGTCGATGACCCTGGGCGCATCGTAACGGTCGAAGATCTCGGCCAGCGGCAGGGTTTCCACCGACACGATCCGCCCTTCGGCGCGGGCCTTGTCCATCGCCACCTTGTCCGGGGCATGGTCGGCCTCTTCCACCACCAGGCTGGAGCGTTGGCCGTCAAGGTAGAACTCCAGCTTGCCCGCCACCGGATCGACCGCCAGCGGCACGCAGGTGCAGGCGCGCTTGGTCACCTCGGTCAGTTTCCTGTAGTTCACCGGGTTGGCCTCGATGCACAGCCCACGCCAGCCATAGCGTTTTTCCAGCACGAAGGTATTGGCTTCCGAGAACCCGTCGAAGGCGCCCAGTTCCACGAAGAACCCGCCGGTCTTGCCCTTGAACACCTCGTCGATGACCCAGCGATCCTGGCCGCGATCCGACATCCGGCGCGGCACGATCCCGAACCAGCGATAGGCAGTCCAGTACAACAGGTTTTTCAGCCACATCACTGCGGAAAACGCCACGTAGGCCACGCGCGCCAACGAGGAATGCCTGTCAAGAAACGCCGTTATTCCGCCCAATACGCCCTCCGAAACCCAAGTCATCAATCCGCGCCGTGCCAGCATTGCCCAGAGGTCTGGCTACCACAAAAACTATTCTGCCAAAGAGTGGCTTTTCCATACCCCCCCTCGCAAGGGGCCGACTTGACGCAACGCCAATTGAACGGGATGTCCGGCGCCGGCGCAAGGCCTCACCCCCCGTTCTGGTTAAACCGAAACCGCCTGCCCGGGCCGCGCCTTTTCCTTCTGGAAACCTGAATTCAATGATCCTCATCATGGGGTTAACCATTTCACGACGGTATAATGGGGAAGTTGGGGTCCGATTGTACCAATTTTTATGCTTACATAGGAATACGTATGATTGTCGACCGAAAGTTCCCGAGTATCGGCGTTATTTTCACCACTTTCTTCGGGAGGATCTTCTCATGTCTACCACAACTGGACTCACCATTGCCGGCACCCCGGCCAATGAAGACATCCATGGCACCCGGTCCGACGACATCCTGAGCGGCGGGCCCGGAAGCGATACCGTGCGCGGGCGACGTGGCGACGATCTTTTGATCTATCATGTCGAAGCCAACGCCGGAGCCGGGGACACCTATGACGGCGGCATCGGGTTCGACACCATCCGCCTGATGATGACCTCCGACACCTGGGCCGACCCTCAGGTGCAGCTTCAGGTGGCCGCCTATCTGGCCTTCCTGTCGGCAGTCACCGATGGTCACACCCAGGACGCCGAGAAGGAGTTCTTTACCTTCACCTGCTTCGAGGGCCAGTCCCTGCGCGTGAACCGCGTCGAGAAGCTGGAACTCTTCGTGGATGGCGTTGAGATCTCGCCCGAGGACGATCCCGTCGAGGCCAATGACGACATCGCCGTGGTGACCGAAGACGGCCCGGTGCTGACCGGCAACGTCCTGACCAATGACAGCGTGCCCGACCTGGTTGGCGGGGTTGTGCTGGTGCAAGGGCCGGCCCTTGGCAGCCTCGTGCTGAACGATGACGGCAGCTACAGCTATGCGCTCGACAACAGCAACCCGGCCATCCAGGCGCTGAACGATGGCGACACGCTGACCGACAGCTTCACCTACCTGGTGTCGGATCTGGACGGCGACAGCGATTTTGCCACTGTCAACATCACCATCAACGGTGCCGACGACGGCGTGTCGGGGGTGATGGATGTGCAGGGCGGATTCCAGATCTTCAGCAACGCCAACAGCACAGACTATCGCTGGGTCACCGTCGACGGCGGGCTGCAGGCCAGTGGACTGGAGGACAATGACCTGGCTTCGGGCGTCGTATCCGAACTGTCGGGTCTCGACGGCAACTTGGTGTCCTACGACTATGACAACAACCCTGATCTGACCGGGCGGGGCAGGATCGAAGGCGAAGGCGGAACCGGGACATTCTCGCTCAAGTCGCTTGATCTGAGGCAAGTGTTCGACCTGGACGGCGACGGTTGGTCGGTTCTCTTTACCGGTTCAAACGGGGCGACTCACAGTGTTTCAGTCCCCGGCGGCTCGCTGACAGGCGACTACGGCACCGTGGATTTCGGCACCATGTTCACCGACGTAGCGTGGGTGGACTGGGACTTCGACGGCAACTTTGACGGCGACACCACATTGGGCGACGACGCGGACTGGATTCGTATCGACAATATCGTCTTCGAGAATCTGCAAGGCACGACGCCCTACGTTCAAGGCGGTGATCCCAATTTGATCGAGTTTGAAACAGGCTTCCGGGTTGTCGGTGGCCAGCACGAAGAAGACGGGTTCATATTCGCCAGTCTTGGGACATCGCGCCACCAGATCACGAACTACAACCCCGACCCGGATTTCGAGTTCTACAGCAATGCCAACAGTTCGACTTATGTTCTCAGCCGTGCTGATGGTGCGAGTTTCGATCTGAACGGGTTCCAGTTGATCCAGAACAACGGGGGTTTGCTGCTCACGGCCTCCAACGGCGCCGTTCTGAATCTCACGGCAACCACCGTTGGCGACATTGTTCTGGACGACAGTTTCCACGATGTCGACGCGGTGACGTTCGAGGCTGCAAACGCCACCTTCCTGCTCGACGACATCGCCATCGCCTGATCACCGGCGTCCCCCAGTGGCCCTCTCCATCCGGAGGGGGCCACAATTCCGCCCCGTCGCCCGCGCCTAGCCCGTCGCTGAAACCTCCACCGGGGCGGTTCTCAGCGTCCGCGCCAGAGCGACAATCAGCAGCGGCATCAGCGCCAGCAGCCCAAAGGCCACTCGCAGCGACGCCAGTTCTGCCACGAAGCCGATCACCGGCGGCCCCAGCAGGATGCCGCCGTAGCCCAGCGTCGCGACACTGGCGATGGCCGCTCCGGGCGCGATGTCGGGGTCATTGGCCGCGCGCGAGAACGCCAGAGGGAAGATCAGCGCATAGCCGATGCCCAGTATCGCGAACCCCAGCAGCACCATCCAGAAGCTGCCCGAGAACACCACCGCCAGCGCGGTGCCGAAACAGGCCGCCAGCCCGGCCAGTTGCGCCGCCCGCACCGCGCCGAAATGCAGGATGATCCGGTCGCCCATCAGCCGCACCGCCACCATCGCGACCGAGAAGGCGGCGAACCCCAATGCCGCGCGCGCCTCGCCAACGCCGGTCGAGACGACCAGGAAGATCGCGCTCCAATCCGCCATTGCGCCCTCGCCCATGGCCGAGCAGAAGGTCATCAGACCCACCGCCAGAAGCGCTCCGCGCGGCAGCGCGAACACCGGGCTGCCAGTGGTGGCCGCGCGTCTTGGCGACGTCCAGCCGATGTTCCCGGTCCACAGGCAGCCGACGGCCATGGCGCCGCCGACCAGCAGGAAATGCGCCGCGGGGCCCAGCCCCGCCTGCACCGCAAGATATCCCGACCCGGCCCCGATCCCCGCCCCAAGGCTGAACATGGCGTGGAACGACGACATGATCGGGCGGCCGACATGGCGCTCGACCTCTCCGGCCCAGCTGTTCATCGACACGTCCAGCCCGCCGAACAGCGCCCCGCACAGCAGCAGCGCCACGGCCAGCAGCCAGATCGAGGGCGCCAGCCCGAGGGCGAACAGCGTCAGGGTATAGACCGCGCCCAATCCCAGGCTGACCCGCCCCGCGCCCAGGGCATCCGACGCCCGCCCCGCCAGCGGGAAGGCCACGATCGCCCCCGCCGCCAGCAACAGCAGCAACAGGCCCAGCGTACCGGGACCAAGCGCATGCTTGTCGGCAATCGCCGGGATCCGCGAGGCCCAGATGCCGTAAAGCCCGCCATTCAGGAAGAACAACGCGCTCACCGCGCGCCGCGGCGTGCGCAGCTCAGCCATGGCGCGCCTCACAGGCGGTCGCTCCACCATCCGGCAAAGCCTGCTTCGGGTCGGTTTCAATTGGTAACATTGGACACCTTCCTGCTTTCATCTGGGCGTCCATGCACCAAACGCTTGCGGCTTGTCATCCCTTCTATGTCTGCAGCCGTGCGTCAGGGCGGGTCCACGTCGCGATCCAGACCGAGGCCAGGCTGATTCGGGTGGCGCCTTGCACCGCGGCACAACCGGGCCGGGCATCGCCTCCCGGCTTCGCGCATTGCGCGAGCGCGGCCTTAACCATGCCAAAAGCTTGGCACAGGTCGAAAAACACACGGATACCGCGCATTTAGCAGAAATTTTCATGTATTTGCAGGCGGTTGACGCGGGGACCGGGACCGGGAAAGTGACCGGCGCGTTAACGATTATGGCGCAGGCCCCCTCGCCGCGCCCCGCCGCGGATTTTTACACAGGAACTACCTTCGGTCGGGCACCCTCTTAGCCTCAACTCTCAACTCCTGCCCGGCCGAGGGGCACAGCAAAAAGAACCGCAAGATCAGGTGCCTGGCCTTTGCGCCGCCTCAGCCCGAAAGGGTCTTGATGGCGGCGATGTGATCGGGCGCCGCCGCCAGCGCCGCTTCGGACAGTTCGGCCACCGTGGCGCCCAGCGCCGCGCGCGGAACGATCCGGTCCACCAGCCCCCAGGCCAGCGCCTCCTCGACTTCGATCTTTGCTCCGGCCAGCAGGATCATCTTGGCCCGCGCCGGGCCGACCAGCGCCACCAGCCGAGGGGGATCCGAAGGCTGCGGCAGAAATCCCAGCCGGGCCACCGGGTAGAAGAACCGGGCTTCCGGCACCGCGATCCGCAGATCACAGGCCAGCGCCATCCCGAATGAACCGCCCGCCAGCGTCCCGTTCAGCGCGGCGATGGTCAGGCAGGGCAAATCCGCGATGGCGCCCGACAGCCGCTCCCAGACCGGATCGACCGCCAGACCGGCCTTCGCGGCCTCCAGATCGGCACCCGCCGAAAACACCTTGCCGGCGCCGGTCAGGACAAACACCTTCGCCCGGCCCCGCGCCTCTTCGGCAATCTCGGCGATGCGGGCCAGCATCTCGGGGGTGACGGAATTGGCCTTGTCGGGCCGGTTCAGGGTGACGGTCCACAGATCGCCCTCCCGCGTCAGATCTATCATGCGTCCAATCCCATGCGGCGTCGGAGCGCTTCATCGCGCAGGGACACCTCGGTGCCAACCAGATCATCCGCCGCAGGCCCCGCCAGCCAGACCAGAGCCTTTGCGGGCCAGTCCGCCGGGATATGTTCGGACCAGTCCAGCTGGCTCACCCGGTTGACGCCGCTGGCCTTGATCTGGCTCTGCATCTCGGTGGCAACGGTGCCCGGCGAGAGGCCGATGGCGCGCACCCCGGCCTCCCCGGCCTCCAGATGCACCTGTTCGGTCAGCATCTTCACCGCGGCTTTCGAGGCGCAATAATGGCTCCAGCCCTCCATTGGCCGCGATGCCGCGCCCGACGAGATCGTCAGGATCGTCCCGCGCCCGCGCCCGATCATGCCCGGCAGCACCGCGCGCATGCCGTGATAGACCCCAAGCGTGTTGATCTCCTGCACCTTGGCCCAGTCTTCCGGATCGCTTTCAACCAGCCTTGCGATGGGCTCGATCACACCGGCATTGTTGACCAGCACCTCGACCGGGCCGTAGGTGGCCTCGGCCGCATCCACCGCCGCCGACACCTCCCAGTAGCGCGACACATCGCAGGGCACCGCCAATGCAGTCTCGCCGATCTCGCCCGCCAGATCCGCAATCGGCTCGCGCGAGCGCGCCAAAAGCACCACATTTGCCCCCGCCCGCGCGAATTCCCGCGCCGCCGCCGCGCCAATTCCCCGGCTTGCCCCGGTAATCAGGACAGTTTTTCCAGAAACGTGATCCATGTCCTCTTTCCTCTGCCGCCGGGATGCCCCACCTTTCAGGCAGACATCATTCCGGCCGAAGTCTGGCCCAGCCCGACCCGGACTGCAACAAACACCGCCCGACAGAGGTTTTTCATGCCCGCACTTCGCACCGCCCCCGCGCGCCTTGCCCTTGCCGCGTTCCTCGCCTCCACAGCGCTTTCCGCGCAGGCCGAGATCACTCCGGACGCGCTCTGGCAGCGCTGGCAGGAAAGTATCACCAGCGAAGGCCGCAGCATCACCGCCGAACGCAGCCAGCCCGACGGCCGCGCCCTGAGGCTGGAGGGTGTGACCGTGACCCAGCCCCTGCAAGACGGCAGCGTTCTGACCGCAAGGCTGGACACGGTCGCCCTGCAGGACGGTGGCAACGGCACCGTCACGGTGGCCATCGCGCCGGGGCAGGAACTGCGCATCACGACCGGTGGCAGCGACACGCCCGCCGACACTCTGTCGGCCCGTTTCGATCTGGGTGGCGACGGGCTGACCCTGTCGGTGGCCGGCGACATCACCGCACCCGACTATGCCTTCGCCTCGGACAGCTTCCAGATGCGCCTGACCGAACTGGTGCAGGATGCCACCCCGCTGGAGGCTGCGGGCGACCTCACGCTGGACCGGCTTGCGGGCACCGTGGCGGGCACCGACCCCGCGGCGGGCGCGCCGCTGTCGACCCGTTTCACCGCCGGACGTGCGGCCATGACGCTGGACCTGACCGACCCGGCCACCGGCGTGACCTCCAGTTCGGCCACAGCACAACAGGATCTCGACGGCGCGGCCAGCTTCGCCCCCGGCACCGGGACCGACACATGGTCGCTGACCGGCAGCTTCACCGCCGGGCAGGCCGAGACCCGCTCGCTGCAGACCAGTGCCGAGATCGGCCGGGTCGAGACCACCTCGCGGCAGGACAGCACTGCGGCGCGGCTTGCGGTGGACCCAACGCGCGCCTCCTATGACGTGACCGCGAAAGGGCTGGCCTTCACCTTTGCCTCCGACCAGTTCCCGCTGCCGCCGATCAATGTCACGCTGCCCGAAATGGTCGCCGCACTGACCATCCCGCTGGCCGCGGCCCCCGAGGCGCAGATCGCCCGGCTGGGACTGAAACTGTCGCAGCTCAGCCTCGACGACACTCTGTGGAACCTGCTCGATCCGGGCCGCGCCCTGCCCCGCACGCCCGCAGATCTGGACCTGGATGTGGAAGCCGACGTGATGGTGCGCGACACGGTCCAGACCCCGGCGCCGCCCGCCCCCGGCCTGTCGGCACAGGCCCAGCCCGACGCGCAACTTCCCGACCTGCTGCCGACAGGCTTGCGCATCCACACCCTGACGCTCGGCTTCGCCGGCGCCGAGGTTTCCGCCACCGGCGACTTCACCGTCGACATGATGGGCGATCCCCCCGCCCCCAACCTGACCCAGCCGGTGGGCCAGTTGAACCTTTCGGCCACCGGCATCGTCACCCTGCTGCAGCAGCTTTCGGCGGCGGGCCTTCTGGCCAGCGATCAGGCCATGGGCGCGCAGATGATGCTGGGCATGTTCACCACCCCCGGCACCGGCGACAGCCTGACCTCGACCATCAAGGCCGAACCCGGCGGCGGGCTGGTGATCAACGGCAACCGGGTGCGCTGACCGGCGCGGCGCTGCGGGTTTGAAAACCCGGGCCGAAGCCGCTACCTGTCTGGCATCCTGACCCGCGCGGGGCCGCCTTGGGCTGCCCTGCGCCCGATCGAAAGAACCTCATGTCCCCGGATCGCCTTTCCGACCTGACCCAAGCCCTGCTCGATGCCGCCCGCAAGGCCGGCGCAGAGGCCGCCGATGCGCTGGCGCTGGACGGCACCTCGCTGTCTATCGGCGTGCGCAACGCCGCGTTGGAAGAGGCCGAACGCGCTGAGGGCACCGACATCGGCCTGCGCGTGCTGGTCGGCCAGCGGCAGGCCTGCGTGTCGGCCTCCGACACCTCCCCCAACACGCTGGCCGCCATGGCCGAACGCGCCGTCGCCATGGCCCGCGAAGCCCCCGAGGATCCCCATATCGGGCTGGCCGATCCGGCGGACCTGTGCCGCGACCGCGATGCCACGGGCCTTGATCTGGCCGACCCGGCAGCCGAACCCGCCCCCGATCACCTGCGCGATCTGGCCTGCCGCGTCGAGGCCGCCGCGCTGGCGCATCAGGGCATCTCGCAAGTGTCCTCGGCGCAGGCCACCTACAGCCGCCGTCGCGTGCATCTGGCCGCCAGCAACGGGTTTTCAGGCGGCTACACCCGCACCGGCACCGGCCTGTCCTGCGTCGCCATCACCGGCACCGGCACCGGGATGGAACGGGACCATTTCGGCGACATGCGCGTCTACGCCGCCGACCTGCTCAGCCCCGAAGAGATCGGCACCACCGCCGCCGAACGGACCCTCGCCCGCGCCGGGGCGCGCCAGCCGAAGACCGGCAGCTACCCGGTGCTGTTCGACGAACGCATCGCGGCCACGCTGATCGGCCACCTGCTGGGCGCGGTGAACGGCACCGCCATCGCCCGTGGCGCCTCCTGGCTGCGCGACGCGCTGGACCAGCCCGTCTTGCCCGCCGGGCTCGACCTGATCGAGGATCCGCGCAAGCGTCGCGGCCATTCTTCGCGCCCCTTCGATGCCGAAGGGCTGGCCGCCACCCCGCGCGCCATCGTCAGGGACGGCGTGTTGCAGGGCTGGACGCTGGACCTGGCCACGGCGCGCCGGCTGGGCCTGTCCAGCACCGCCAGCGCAGCACGCGGTCCGTCCTCGCCGCCCAGCCCCAGCGTGACCAATGTCGCCCTGACACAGGGCGCGCAGACCCCGGCCGAGCTGATGGCCCAGATGGGCACCGGCCTGCTGGTCACCGGGCTGATCGGTGCCACCATCAACCCCACCACGGGCGACTATTCGCGCGGCGCTTCCGGCCTCTGGATCGAAAACGGCGTGCCCGCCTACCCGGTCAACGAATGCACCATCGCGGGCAACCTGCGCGACATGCTGGGCCGCCTGATACCGGCCAATGACGCGCGCCCGCACCTCAGCCGCGTGGTCCCCTCGCTTCTGGTGGAGGGCATGACCCTTGCCGGCGCCTGACACGCGGACCCCGACCGCGCAGGAGGATCTGGCGCTGCTGTGCCGGGCGGCCGAACACGCCGGCGAGATTGCCCTGCAATTCTTCCGTCGCGACCCGAAAACCTGGGAAAAGCCCGGCGCCGGACCGGTGACCGAGGCCGATTACGCGGTCAACAGCTACCTCGCCGAAACCCTGCAGGCGGCCCGTCCCGGCTATGGCTGGCTCAGCGAGGAAACCCCCGACAACACCGAGCGTCTTGACCGCGACACGGTGTTCATCATCGACCCGATCGACGGCACGCGGTCGTTCCTGCAAGGCAGCGGCAGTTGGGCGCATTCGCTAGCCGTGGCCCATCGCGGCCAGGTCATCGCCGGGGCCGTCCACATGCCCGAGCGCGGCTTCACCTTCACCGCCACCCTGGGCGGCGGTGCCTGGCTGAACGGCGCGCCGCTGACCGCCAGCCCGCGCGCCGCGCTGGACGGCGCGACGCTTCTGGCCAACAAATTCAGCCTGGCCTCGAAATACTGGCCCCACGGCCTGCCGCCGGTCCGGCGCCACTACCGCCCCTCGCTGGCCTACCGCCTGGGTCTGGTGGCCGAGGGCCGCTTCGATGCCATGCTGGTGTTCCGCGACACCTGGGAATGGGACATCGCCGCCGGCAGCCTGATCGCGACCGAGGCCGGCGCCCGCGTCTCCGACCGCCACGGCCACGCGCTGCGCTTCAACACCGAACATCCGGTCTCCTCCGGCCTGATCGCCGGCGGCCCGGCCATCCACGGGGCGCTGATGCATCAACTGGGCTGACCCTTCCCTTTTTCTTGTCTCAAATACTCCCGCCGGAGGCGGCCCGTCGCCAGCCATACGCCAGCCATACGTTTTCCAGACCGTTTCCAACCCCGTTTCCAAGCCCGTTCCCGGCCCTGCGACCCGCCCACTTCTTGACCCTGTGCCGCAAATGCACAATGGTCGCCCAAACCGAAATCACAAAGGCTTGTCCCATGGCCCAGCGGCTGCATCTCGTCTTCGGCGGCGAACTCGTCGACCCGTCCAAAACCCAGTTCAAGGATGTGGACAACATCGACATCGTCGGCATGTTCCCGGATTACAAAAGCGCCTATGACGCCTGGAAATCGGCCGCGCAGCGCACCGTGGACAATGCCCATACCCGCTATTTCATCGCCCATATTCACCGCCTGCGGGATGAAGAACTGGCGGCCTCATCGACCGAAGAACTGGGCGACTGAGCCCGCCCATGGGCTTCACGCCTGCCCTTTGCGCCTATCTGGCGTTTTCCTCCCATGCCACCGGCTATGGCAACCGGCTGCTGGCCCGGCGCCTGGCCGATGGCCGCGAATCCGCCGCCCGGATCGAGGAACGCAAGGGCGGTGCCTCGGTGCCGCGCCCCGAGGGCCGGCTGGTCTGGCTGCACGCCGCCTCGGTGGGCGAATCCCTGTCCCTTCTGGAAGTCATCAAGCGGTTGGGGGAAACCGATCCCGAGCTGAGCTTCCTGATCACCACCGGCACCGTGACCTCGGCCGATATCCTCGCCGCCCGCCTGCCGCCACGCACCACGCATCAGTTCATTCCCATCGACTTCCGTGCCTTCGTCCGCCGCTTCCTCGATCACTGGCGACCGGATCTGGCGATCTGGACGGAAAGCGAGCTTTGGCCCGCGCTGCTGACGGAAACCAACGGTCGCGGCATCCCGCTGTTGCTGCTGAACGCCCGCATGTCGGCGCGCTCGGCCCGGCGCTGGCGCTGGATGCCCGGCACGGCACGCGCGTTGATGCGCTGTTTCACTGCCGTGCAGGCGCAGGACGACCGCACCGCCGCAGCCCTGCGGCGCATGGGCCTGCCGCGCGAGAAGCTGGCCGTCACCGGCACCCTCAAGGAAGGCACCCCGCCGCCGCCCTGCGACGAGGCCGAACGGTCGCGGCTAGACAAGCTGATCGGCGACCGTCCGGTCTGGGTCGCGGCCTCCACCCATCCCGGCGAGGAAACGCAGGTGCTGGACGCCCATCGCACCGCCCGTCGCGGCTCCCATCGGCTGCTGCTGATCCTGGTGCCCCGCCACCCCGAGCGCGGCGACGAGGTGCAGACCCTGGCGCAGGCCGCGGGCTTCAGCGTCACGCGGCGCAGCACCGGACAGGATCCTGCCCCCGACACCCAGGTTCTGCTGGCCGACACGCTGGGCGAGATGGGCTTGTGGTACCGCCTCGCCCCGCTCAGCTTCGTGGGCGGCTCGCTGGTCGATATCGGCGGCCACAACCCGTTCGAACCCGCCGCCCTCGGCTCGGCCATCATCCACGGGCCGCATGTGCGCAACTTCCGCGACATCTATCAGCGACTGGGGGCCTTCGGCGGCGCGCGTGAGGTCACCGACGCGCGCGAGCTGGCGCAGGCGGTCACCGATCTGATACGCCCCGACCTTCGGGCACCCATGGCCTATGCAGCCTGGGAAATCAGCTCCAGCGGCGCGGATGTCACTGACAAGGCGCTCGCGCTGATCCTGGATCATCTGCCCGGCGCGCCCGCCCGCCCGGATGGCAAGGACACCCCCTGATGCAGGCGCCACGGTTCTGGCAGGCCCCGCCCGAACGCCCCGGCTGGCAGGCCCGGATGCTGGCCCCGCTGGGCGCGCTGTATGCGGCAGGTACGGCGCGGCGGTTGCGCAAGGGCACGCCGCAGCGCCTGTCGGTCCCGGTGATCTGCGTCGGCAACCTGAACGCCGGCGGCACCGGCAAGACCCCCACTGTCATGGCCCTTGTGGAACGGTTGCGCGCGCGCGGGCTGTCTGTAGCCATCGTCAGCCGGGGCCACGGCGGATCGGAAACCGGCCCCTTGCAGGTGGATGACCGCCGCCACACCAGCACGCAGGTCGGGGACGAACCGCTGCTGTTGTCCGCCTTCGCCCCCACCTTCGTGGCCCGCGACCGGGCCGAGGGCGCCCAACTGGCGGTCGCCAGCGGGGCGGATGCGATCATTCTGGACGATGGATTCCAGAATCCCTCACTGGCCAAGGATCTGTCCATTGTCGTGGTCGATGCGCGCGCGGGCTTTGGCAATGGCCGTACGATCCCGGCGGGCCCTTTGCGCGAACCGGTGGCGACCGGACTGGCGCGGGCCGACCTGCTGCTGTCCATTGGGGCCGAAGACGATCAGGCGGCGTTCGATGCACAATGGGCGGCACAGATCCCGGTGCCACGGGTCCGCGCACATCTGGAACCGTTGCAAACCGGCATGACATGGCAAGGGCTGCGGGTGCTGGCCTTCGCGGGCATCGGCATCCCCGAGAAATTCTTCCGCACTCTGCGCAGCCTCGGGGCAGATCTGGTGCAGACCGTGCCGCTGGCAGATCATCAGGCCCTGTCACCAGCCCTGCTGACCCGGCTGGAAACCGAGGCCAGGGCGCGGGGCCTGCAACTGGTGACCACGGAAAAGGATGCGGTGCGCCTGCCCGACCGGATGCGCGGGCAGGTTCTGGCCCTGCCGGTGCGGCTGAGCTTCACCGATGAGGCCGCCCTGTCCGAAGCGCTGGACCGGCTGCCGCGCAAGGCTCGATAGCCCGGCGCGGCCTGCCGGTTATTTCGCCGCGAGCTTCTCGTCCAGAAGGGCCGCGAAATCGTCGTAGTTCATGTTGGAATACAACTCGCCCTCGATCACGAAGGACGGGGTTCCCGAAATGCCGTCGGCCTTGGTGTTGGCATCGTTCCACGCCACCAGCGCCTGCGCCTTCTCGGCGTCTTGCAGGCAGGCGTCCAGCTGGTCGTTGCTCAGCCCGGCGGTACGTCCGATGCGGCGCAGGTTTTCGGCAATCTGGGCAGGCTCGCCCTGTGTCCACTCACGCTGACCGGTATAGACCAAGTCGGCCACGCCGAAATACCGCATCTCGCCGCCACAGCGCGCCACCATCGACGCCCACAGGCCATATCGGTCGAAATACACCTCGCGATGGATGAAGCGCACCTTGCCGGTGTCGATGTAGGTCTTCTTCAGGTCCTTGAAGGTGGTGGCGTGGAAATTGGCACAATGGGGGCAAGTGAAGGACGCGTATTCGATCACCGTTACCGGCGCGTCCGGATCACCCAGAACCATGTCCTCGATCTCGGTAATCTCGGCAAGGGCGGGACCGGCAAGACCAAGACCGGCCGCCAGGGCGGTCACGGAAACGAGGCCATTGGCCAGAAAATCACGACGAAGCATCAGGGTCTCCTTGGGGATTGCGGCGCGCATGAACACGCGCGCCAAGTCCGGCCAGCGCCGCGCGCAAACCGGGATCAGAAATCTCTTCCGCCACTTCCGCACCGCGCGCCTGCGCCTCGGGGTCGGGCGATGCGGGCCTGGGGTCGGGACGCCGGGCCGGGCCGTCAAAGCCCGCCTGCCCCTCGCCAAAGCCGGTGGTGGCGGTTTGGGTGATGCGGATCTGGGACACGGCGTTATAGCCGTAGCAGGCATTCACCCGGTCCCGGATCGCCGGCAATTGCGGTTGCAGCATCGGCCCGGCGGCGCCGCGCGCCAGCAAGGTCAGGGTCGCGCCCATGCCCTGTCGCGCATAGCCGACCTTGACCGGACGGCACAGGCGGGCAATGTCGGGGCCGACCACCTCGGCCCAATGGGTGACAAGGCGGCTGACCGCAAAGCCACGGCTTTCACTGGCGCGCTTGATCTGCGGCTGCACAAGGCCACCGGCCTGGGAAAATCCCTTGCTCCATCGCCGCTTGCGCTTGCCATTGTATCCGGTTTTCGACATCAGGCCCTGTCCGCTTTCGCGCGCCATCCTAACTGAGCTGTATCCAAGGACCAGACCCAAACCGCAGGAGCCGCCTGACAGTTGTGTGACCATGTTCTCTCTGCCCGTCTGCTGGACTGGTACGACACCCATGCCCGTGCGCTGCCATGGCGCGTGCCGCCGGACCAGTCGCGGCTGGGGCGGCGCGCCGATCCCTACCGTGTCTGGCTGTCCGAGGTCATGCTGCAGCAAACCACCGTGGCGGCCGTAAAGGCCTATTTCGACACTTTCACATCGCGCTGGCCGCGAGTTCAGGATCTGGCCGCCGCCCGGGACGAGGACGTGATGGCCGCCTGGGCCGGGCTGGGCTATTACGCCCGCGCCCGCAACCTGTTGAAATGCGCCCGAGTGGTGGCCAACGAACTGGGTGGTCGATTTCCCGACACCCGCGAGGGTTTGCAGGCGCTGCCGGGGATCGGCCCCTACACCTCGGCCGCAATTGCCGCCATCGCCTTCGACCAGCCCGCGACGGTGGTCGACGGCAATGTGGAGCGGGTAATGGCGCGCCTGCACGCGGTGCAGACCCCGCTGCCCGCCGCGAAGCCTGAGCTGACCGCGCTGGCGACCACCCTGACACCTCCGGACCGCTGCGGAGACTACGCGCAGGCGGTGATGGATCTGGGCGCCACGATCTGCACACCGCGCAATCCGGCCTGCGGCCTCTGCCCGTGGCGGACGGATTGTGCCGCCCACGCCCTGGGCATCGCCGCCGAGCTGCCGCGCAAGACCCGCAAGGCGCCCAAGCCGATCCGGCTGGGCACCGCTTTTGTCGGGCGTCGAGCCGATGGGGCGTGGCTGCTGGAACGTCGCCCGCCCTCGGGTCTGTTGGGCGGCATGTTGGGATGGCCCGGCAGCGGCTGGTCCGAAAATCCTGCGGCGGTGCCGCCCCCGGCACCTGGACGCTGGACACCCCTGAATGGCGAAGTGCGTCATACCTTCACGCATTTCCACCTGCGCCTGCAACTCCAGGTGGCGCATCTGCCCGAGGCCAGCACGCCAGCACGCGGGCAGTTCATCGCGGGCGACACCTTCGATCCCAACGATCTGCCCACCGTCATGGCCAAGGCGTATCACCTGTCGCGCGACTGGTTCGACGCCTCGGACTGACCCGAGGCAATTCGGACACTGGCGAAGCGGGGGGCGCCCTTGCTATGGCAGAACATATTCAAGGAAAGCCGTGCATCCCATGACCGAGCCTACGCCCTCTGCCCCGCCCGTCGATCGTCTGGCCCGCTGGCCCATCGGCCTCTTTCCCGCCGTCATGGGGCTGTTCGGCCTGAGCCTGGCGGTGCAGGCCAGCCTTGCCGGCATGGGCGCAAGCCCGGCGCTGTCTTGGCCCTTTGTGCTGCTGGGGCTGGCAGGCCTGCTGGGGGCGCTTGGCGGCTATGGCCGGAAGTTTCTGCGCCACCGCGCGGCGGTCGTGGCCGATTGGAACACTCCGCTGCAACTGGTGTTCTTTCCCGCCATTGCCATTGCCACGATGCTGGCCGGAACCGCGCTGATCCCGCTGCTGCCCGGTCTGGCGCGCTGGATCTGGATCCTCGGGGCCGTGGCGCAGGCCGGGCTGAGCCTGGGTGTCCTGTCGGCCTGGACCGGCGCGCGCGAGTTTCAACTGGCGCAGGTCTCGCCCGCCTGGTTCATCCCGGCGGTGGGCAATATCGTCGCCCCGATCGGCGGCGGACAATTGGGATATGAAATGATCTCATGGGTGTTCTTCGCGGCGGGTCTGGCCTTCTGGCTGATGCTTCTGCCGCTGGTGTTCCTGCGCCTGCTGACCCTTGGCCCGCCACCGGCGCCGCTGCGCCCGACGCTGGCCATCCTCGTCGCCCCCCCGTCGGTTGGTGCTGCGGCCTGGATGTCGGTGACCGGGGCCGTCGACACGGTGGCGCTGATCCTTCTGGGCATGGGGCTGAGCTTTGCCCTGCTGGTCGCGGTGCGCATGCCGATCTACCTGAAACAGCCGTTTGGCCTGCCGCATTGGGGGCTGACCTTTCCCTGGGCGGCGCTGGCCGCGGCTTGCCTGCGCATCGGCAGCCGCCTTGAAATTCCGGCCCTCGTCTGGCTTGGCAACGGGCTGACGCTGGCGCTTGCGGGGTTGATCGTCTGGCTGCTGGTGCAAACCGGGCGCGCCCTGCACGACGGGCGGCTGTTCGCCGCCCCGCCCCCTGCCCCTGCCCCTGCGACAACCTGAAACGAAAAAGGCCGCCCAGGAACAGGGCGGCCTTGTCACGATGGAGTGGAAAAATTCAGGCGGCAGCGACGTTTTGCTGCGTATCCGAATCGTCTTCCTTCTTCAGTTCGAATTCCTCGTGATAAGACCGTTCGACGTTTACTTCCCAAACGTCGTGATTGGCCCCCACGATGTTGCGCGCGGCATACATGGCCGACAGCATCGAATGGTCCTGATTGTTGTAACGGTGCAAGCCGTTGCGGCCGACGGTCTGGAAGTTTTCCAGCGAGACGATCCACTCTTTCAGCACCTTCAGCACGTCCTGATATTCGCCGTCATAGACCGGATAGGCCTTGGGCTGGCGAATGATGGCCGCGTCGATTACCGTGTCCGCCGAGGCCAAGCCCAGCTCGTCCAGTTCCTTCGACGCCAACGCGCGCAACTCCTCGTCGGTCATGGTCCAGAGCCCGTCACCCTCCTGACAGAAGTACTCCATCCCGATCGAGGCGGTATTGGGATCCGGCACCATTTCGGGCGACCACGCCGAGAAGTTCTGGATCCGGCCCACCTTCACCTGCGGGCTGTGGATGTAGATCCAGTTGTCCGGGAACGGGTCGGCCTGGTTCAGCACCAGCGTCACGATCAGGAAATCGCGGTACCGCAGCTTGTTGGCCGCTTCGACCACATGCGGCGGCGGCGGCGGATCGAAGGCGAGAATCAGGTCGCGCAGCGCCATGGTGTTGACGAACTCGTCGCCCTCCACCAACTCCGTGCCCAGATCGGTGCCATCCTCGGCCCAGCGTTTCACGTCCACACCGGTCACCCGCATGCCGTCGCGGTGCACTTTCACCACGGCCGAGCGCATCTGCACCTCGCCGCCCTGCTTCTCGACCAGTTCCGCGCAGCGTTCCCACATCATGCCGGGACCAAGGCGCGGATACTGGAATTCCTCGATCAGCGAGGCAGTGTCATTGGCCCCGGAAATGGCATTCCAGACCGCCTTGAACAGCGACAGGTTCTTGATCCGCTGCGCGGCCCAATCCGCCCGGATTTCCTTGGGATCGATGCCCCAGACCTTCTCGGTGTAGCTGCGGAAGAAATGCATGTAGAGACGGCCGCCGAAACGGTTGATCACCCATTCCTCGAAGCTTTCTTCCTTGCGATAGGGTCGGATCTGCCACTTCAGATAGCTGACCAGGATGCGCACCGTTTCATACGGCCCGATATTGGACAGCGCGTTGAAGATCTTGAGCGGGTAATCGAAGAAACGACCGCGATAGTAGATGCGGCTTTGGCGCGGGCGGGTGATGAAATCATCGCCCAGCACTTCGTGCCACATGGCTTCGACCTCGGTCACCTTCGTGAAGAAGCGGTGTCCGCCGATGTCGAAGCGATAGCCCTTGTTCGACTCCGTCCGTGAAATCCCGCCCACAAGGTCAGAGCCTTCGAATACCACCGGAGTGTGCTTTTTGCTGAGCTTCTGAAGTTCATATGCCGCCGTCAGCCCAGCAGGACCACCCCCGACAACCACGACTTTTGACGTATCAGTCTCACTCATTGTTCAGCCACCAATATTACCACCCCAAGAAACCAAAGGAATTTCGACATATAGCTAATGAAAATCCGCTGTTCTTTTCCATGCTATTGAAACGCCGGCCGGTCCGCCAGACTTCCCCACGCCGCAGGTGATGCGATCATGGACTGCAGTCCCGGACACCAACGATGCGGGTCGTGCCGTCTGCGCATATCTGGCGCCACTTGGCACCTGCTCCGGCTGTTTTTCGCGTGTCCCGACATACAACAAGCGCTCCCACCATTCACACACACTGCTGCGCCGCCTCGCAGCCCCGCAGAATGTCGCGGGCGGACGTCGCAGTTTTCCCACCTCAAGGGTCTACCACGATTCCTTTCCGTGACGTTACAATAATGTTCCTGACCAAACCCTCAAATTCGGAAATAGATGAACGACGCTGCGCGATTTCGTGACCAGAATGCCAGTTTCCCGGCCTTGTTTCGGGGAAGATCTCTCGCATGTCAGGTTGTGAAATGTGATTCGATCCATTGGCACGAGGAACCTTCGAATGATTCGCGTCTCTCCGCGGCAATTGTTGCGCTGGTGCTCACGTTGTTTTTTTGGAATATAAAGCGGAACGTCGCAGTTGCATGGATCCGGCACGCCGTATTCTTCCGGCCAATGTCCGACTATTGTATCCAGTTCGACGGGCCTCTGGACCCGTCGGATGCATGATTTCATGCCGCAGGCGGCTCGAGTTTTGTTGAATGACCTCAGGCAGATGCCGCCGTCAGGAGTATTTCGTTGATGTTGTCCCGCACCTTTCGCACGACGGTATTCAAACTTCATGCATGGATTGGCCTCAATCTTTCGATCCTGATGTTCCTGGTGCTTCTGTCCGGATCCCTGCTGCTTTACGGGGTCGAGATCGAAGCGGTGCTGCTACCGCAGATGCAGGCCGATTCGACCGCCCCCCAGACCCCTGCCAGTGTCGGGCAGATCTTCGCGTCGGTCCGCGATGCCTATCCGGACGTGCAGATCAACTCCATCACCCCGCGCGGCGGCGGGTTTCTAGCGGACACCACCTTCGCCGTGACCCGGTGGGGGCAGCAGATCAATGTCTGGACCGATCCCATCACCGCCGAGGTCATTGGCACCACCAAGGTCAACGGGCTGCGCAGTTTCCTTCACGCCTTCCACGTCAGTTTCCTGATGAAGATGAAGCTGGGCGATCTGGCCGTGCTGTCGTTCTCGATCATCCTGTTCGGCATGGTGGTGACCGGGTTGATCACCTATCGCCGCTTCTGGAAGGGCTTCTTTCGGGCGCCGGCGGGCGAGGTTGGCTCGCGCGGATGGTGGGGCGGCGTACATCGGCTGATCGCCCTGTGGACAGCGCCGTTCCTGATCGTGGCCACGGTCTCGGCCTCGTATTTCCTGCTGGGGCATTTCGGCATTCGCCCGGCCGCGCTGAACCCCGCCCCGACCATGGAGCGCGAGACCGTGCTGCCGCCGGGGTTGGACGGCGAAATGCTGGACCAGGTGGCGGCGGTGGCCAGCGAAGCGGTCGGTGGAATGGACATCACGCGCCTGCGCATGCCCGGCACCAAGAAGCAGCGGTTCGAAATCGAAGGGGTGACCCGGCACGCGGCCTTCGAAGGCGGCACGGCATTGGTCCTTATTGATCCGTCGAACCTGAAGGTGCTGGGCGCCTATCCCGCCTCCGAAGCCACGCCAGGGCGCAAGCTGGCCCGGATCCTTCAGTCCCTGCACTATGGCACCTGGGCCGAGGGTATTTCGCGTCCCCTCTGGCTGGTGTTCGGGCTGGCCAGCAGCGCACTGGCCCTGTCAGGTGTACTGGTGTTTTCCGCACGGGTGGCGCCGCGGCCGCAGGAGGCCCCGAAAGGCCCCGCACTGCGGCGCGCCTGGCGTGGGATGCGTCCGCTGAAATGGCTGATTCTCGTGGGGTTGATCGGCACGGTCGGGCTCTACACCTACCGGTTCACCGAAGTTTTCGCCCCAGACTGGACGCGCGTCTATTCCCGCGTGCCGAAATCCGACGGCGAATTGAGGATCTCGGGTCCGCCGCAGGCGGGCGAACCCTTGTCCCTGAGGTTGCGGCTGAACGGAAAAACCGCGCCCGCAGCGCAAGTCACGTTTGACGGCAAACCGGTCGACAGCACGCTCCGCCCCAACGACAAAGGGGCGCTTCTTCTGGCGACGGTGACGGCCACCGAAGGCCGCAACCGGGTGTCCGTTATCCTGCCGGATCGGCCGGACGCCCCGCTGGTCTGGGTCATCGGACGCCCGATCGACTAGGGCGCCGAGGTCACATCCACGGCAAGCGTTCGCGCACCCACCTCAGCGCCTTGCGGCGCGCGAGATAGGCCCCGCCACGCCCGGCCAGATGCGCCTTCCAGCGGGTGATGTCCCGGAAATAGTGCATCTCGATGCGGGGAAGCTCGTGCAGGTTGTCCACCGGCCCAGCCTGCGCCAGCCGGGTGCCGACACACGTCTTGTAGATGCTGGAGGCCAGGTTGGTGACGTGGGAATTCAACAGGCCGTAGGGTGGCGCGAAATGGTCCACCGGGCGGCCCAGTTCATCTTCGATCTCGGCCTTCGAGACGTTCAACTCAATCCCCAGCGTGTCATCGGTGACCATGGTCAGGTCCGAATGGGTAACCGCATGGCTGCCGAACTGGATGCCTTCCGCCGCCAGTTCCTTGATCTTGGGCCAGTCCATCAGCTTGCGAGGCTTGGCGCCGGAGCCGATCCACAACTCTTCCCGCCCGACGTAATCCGAGGGCAGATAGACGATGGCCGGGAACCCGTGCCCTTGCAGCACCGGATAGGCCTCTTCCGCGAAATCCAGAAACGCATCGTCGAAGGTGAGGATGATCGACCGATCCGGCAGCGGTTTGCCCATGTTCCGCGCCTCGACCAGATCGTCCAGCGTGATCACCGGCAGACCTGCTTCGGCAATGGCATCCATCTGTTCCGCGAACACATTCGGCGGTATCGTGGTCGGTCCACTGCCCTGCGAGATCGAGTGGTACATCAGAATATCAACGATCGGGGTATTGGACATCCTCAATCCTCCACAACGTGTTTGGCAAACTCGGCCCGGCGCTGCGACCAGAGTTTGCGATCAATCGACAAATCTTCGTTAACGCACTCTACCGCACCGTAAGCCATTGCATAGGCATGATGCGTGTTGTCATGGGCAAACAGCCCCTGCCGCCCAAAATTCAGCAGCCCGTCCAGCCCGGACACCCAGCGATCCATCACGTCGAAATTGGCCTGATAGTCCAGATCGTAGACCGGATAGGCATGACGCAGGCGCCGGGTTTCGCAGGATTTGACCGGCATGGTCACCGGCAGACCGAGGTCGCCGAGCCAGCCGCAGAAGGCCTCGCCCAGCTCCGCGTCGGTCATGCCCCACCATTTTTCGCCGGGATCACAGGGCAATTCGGCACACAGCAGTGTGGTGCCGCGCGGCGTGGTGGCCGAGTTGTAGTTCTTGGGCTCCGACATCCGGCTGATCGGGGTCGAAAGCTCGGGGAAATAATGGGCGTCGTATTCGGTGAACTGGTCGGTTTCCAGCACCAGATAGATCAGGATCATGCCTCGATAGCGAATTGCGTCGGCGGCTTTCAGAACCTCGTCCGGCGCCGCCGGGGTGATGGCCCGGACCAGCGCAGTGATCGGGATAGTGGACATCACCAGATCGGCATCCTGGCGCACGGCGTCGTCGCCCTGCCCGGTGGTGATGGCGACGACCTTGTCGCCCTCCCGCACGATCCCGGAAATCGGCGTGTTCAGGGTGAAGGTCGCGCCCTTGTCCGCCGCCGCCTGGGCCATGGTTTCCGAGATCTGCCCGAAACCCTTCTTCGGATAGTAAAAGCGCCCGGTGGTCGGACTGCGCAGCCCCGGCAGCATCCGCATCATCTTGCCCAGGATCTTGCCGACGGAACTGCCCGACACCCGGCGTTCGGCCAGGGTCACGGCCAGTTCGTCCGGATCCAGCCCCCACAGTTTCTTCACATAGGGAAAATAGAAATTCTCGGAAATAGTCGGCCCCAGCCCGTCGTAAAGCACGCTGGAAAACGTCGCGTCCCCCTCGCGCGGCTTGCGAAATTTGCCCATGACCATGTCGCGCATAAGCGAAGCCGCGAAGGGTTTGGGCAGGCGCATCAGTGCATCGGCCAGTTTGAGCGGGAAGTGGATCCAGCGACCGCCCAGCCGGATGCGCCCGTGCCGGGGCTGCAACAGCAGATCCTCGCCCAGCAGCGCCTTCACATCCGCCAGCACATGCGGGTCGGCCACCGGGTGAAACCGGTGCGAGCCGTAGTCGCACCAGATATCCTCGATCTGGAAGGAGGCCGAGTTGCCGCCCAGTCGCGGGGCTGCATCCAGAACCTCGACCCCCGCCGGATGCGGGCCGTTGCGATTCAATGCAAAGGCGGCTGCAATCCCCGCCGGGCCGCCCCCGAGCACCTTGATCCTGTTGTCAGCCATTCCGTCGGCCTCCGAGCCTTTGGCGCGATGCGCCGAACCTAATACGCGGACACAGTCCCTTTCAGGGCGCATCCCATGACTGAACCCGTCAGGGCCGAAGATGCAGACGCGAGATCATGTCGGCGATCAGGCCCAGCGACCAGACCATGATCGCGGCCAGAAACGCAAACACCGCCGTTTCGCTCAGGTTCCATTGGGTCAGGTCGTAGAGCGACTTGAAGAACCCCAGCAGGAACAGCACCAGCCCCACCGGCAGGAACACCCGCAGCGGATTGAACAGCGTGATCATCCGCAAGATCAGGATGATGAAGTTCAGGAAATCGATCGGCTTGATCTTCGATTTGCCCACGCGTTTTCCGTATTCGATGGGCGTGTAGATCATCCGCTTGCCGTTGCAGGCCATGCAAAGGGTGATCGTCGTGGTGAACGAGAAATTCTGTGGCAGCAGCGGCAGGAAGGGGATCAACTCCTTGGTGCGGAACACCCGCAGGCCCGAGTTGATGTCGTTGAGCTTGCGCTGCGCCATGAAGGAAGCCAGCCAGTTGAGGAATTTCTTCGCCGGGCGGCGCACCATCGGCACGTTCTTCATCGCAGCGCCGCGATCCCCGACCACCATGTCCTGCTGGCGACACATTTCGAGCATGTCCGGCAGGTAGCGCGCCGGATAGGTGCCATCTGCATCCATGATCGCGATGTAGTCGAACTGCGCCATCTTCACGCCACGTTTCAACGTCGCGCCATAACCCGAATTGGCATCGTTCCAGGACACGGTGGCACCCGAGGCGACAGCCTCTTCCCGCGTGCGATCTTCCGAACCATCGTCGACCACGATGATCTCATAGTCGATGCCCGTTGGGTCCAGCGCCGCGCGCACGTCGTCGACTGTCGCACGGACAGCGTTTTCTTCGTTGTAGGCCGGGATCACGACGCTCAGCGCCATCCCGTCCAGGCCAGTCTCAGGCGTCATCGCCTTGTCCATTCCGTCCATGTTCCCGGTTCCCGTCGTGCCCGTTCTGGGCTTACTCGTCATGACAATTCATCCATGGTCCCTTTGACGTGCGGGATCACGGCACATGCAGTCGTCCCTTGCGGCCCAACACGTGATATTCGAACAGGCACCACGCGTAGGCGGCGCTGGAATAGACGTAATAGACCTGGTGATAGAGAAAGGCCTTCACCGCGAAGACCGGCCCGCCGTTGTCTTTCATGAAGGCAATCAGGTCGCGGTTCAGCCAGGCGGCCAGCCCCAGCAGCAGCAGCGTCAGCCAAAGTATTTCGCCGTCGAACGGCAGTGCCAGCAGCGACAGCAACAGCAGACCCGCGATCACGGCCTTGATCCGCTCGGACCGGCTGACGTTCAACTCGTTCACCAGACCACCGCGATTGATCATCAGGCGCGACCACGGCAGGGCGCGGCGGAAGATATCGGTGAAGATGCCGTTGCGCAGGGTCCAGACCTTCAGATGCTTGCCTTGCAGGCGCGGCAGAACCAGGATCCTGCCTCCGGCCCGCGCGATCCGGTCGCCCAGTTCGATATCCTCGATCGAGGGCACCTTGTAGGTCGTCACGTCGAAGCCGCCCACATCGCGAAACACATCCGCCCGGATGGCGCCACAACCGGCCCACCAGGTCGTGACCTCTTGCCCGGTGTGCTGGTGATAGTAGCGATGCATCAGGTTCTTGTAGCGAGAATACCAAGGCTTGCCCTCGGGCGTGGTGTCATAAGAGCCGAAGACCGCATGTACTGACGGATCCGCAAACGCCTCTTGCAGCAGGGCAGCGCCGCCGGGCCAGGCGATCACGTCGCTGTCCACGAACCACAGGATATCGGCATCGGTGTTCTGGGCCGCCAGGTTGCGCGCCGCGCCCGGCCCGCCGTTCACCGGGGTAACCAGAACCCGCGCGCCCATCTTCTCGGCCAACGCGCGGGTGCCATCGGGACTTTGATCGTCAACGACCAGCACTTCGTCCACCTCTCCGGCTGCCTGCATCTGCAGCAGCGGGGGCAACACCTTGGGCAACAGGTGTTCGGCCTTGTAGGCCGGCATCACAACACAAATCTTCAACAAACGCGGTTCAGTCATCAACAGAGGTTCCGGAATTTCCGTATGAGCACCATTTATCGACGCAAGGTAAAGGAAAAGCGAGGAAATGAAGTTGCTTCATATTATCACTGTAGATCCCTTGCGCGGTCCAGCCATGCAAACCGGACCAGCGACAGGAGTGCCGCCAGATAGGGCAGCAGCCAGATCACCCGCGCCCCATAACGTGCCGCCGGTTGCGAAACCCCGCCGCAGACGAAGGCATTGACCAGAATCCCCAGGAACACCATCGCCACCAGCACAAGGATCGGCGCCGAGAACGGCGCCGGGCGCAGCAGGTGATAGACGATCACCAGCAGGGACAGGGCATAAACGACCTCATGCACCCGTTCGACCGCGGGCAGCCAGCTCTTGTCGGCGGACAGGGTGCCGTGCACGAAAAGGGTCACGATATCCCCGCCATAGCCATGGGCACGTGTGATGATGTCGTCATGCGGCAGGGTCATCCAGACACTGAACCCCATGGCCTGCAACCATGTGTTCTGCAGGAAGGCATAACTGGTGCCCAGTGGATCGCTCAGCAGCACCCGGAAAAAGAAAGGGATCTGATCCTCGGCCACCGCCCGCTGGTCTTCCGGCGTCATCAGCAGGAAAGACCCCAGCCGCGGCGATTCCTCCAGCAGGATATGCGAGGCGGTCAGCCGGTAAGGATCGTCGGACCATTGCAGCGCCTCGTATAGCGCGCAGGTCGGAATGCTGTCGTCCGGGCAGGCGCGCTCCATGAAGCGGTAGGCCGGGCCGTCCTCGATCAGGCGCACGGTGATGAAAGGCTTGTAGACGACCTTTTCGTTGGTGACTTCCTGGACCCCGATGGTGAAGGCGCTTTTCTCGGCCACGCCCAGCACCAGCATGATCCCCACCAGCAGCGGGGCCAGCCACCAGCGGCGCAGTTCCACCACCAGCGCGCCCAGGGCAGACAGCGGCAGCAGCAGCGCAAGGATCGGCAGGTGCGAGATGTGGAACACCCCCGCCATCGTGCCAATGGCCAGCGCCAGCAGGATCTCGCCCCATCGCATCTGCCGGACGTATCCGGTCAACAATGCCACAACCAGCAACAGCAGCGGCGTCAGGATGTCGGGCATCAGGAAGGCGACGTAGAACGGCAGCGAGGAAACCGCCGAGACGATGATCGGGAAAGAGGCCGCAAAGGGCAGGTTCAGCCCATAGCCATGGACCCGCGACACCACGCGCACCACCAGCGCGGAGGTCAGCAGCACCAGCAGGGCGTTGACCAGCGGCACCAGTTTCAGCGATGCAAAGCCCGCGAAGATGGCCAGCACCAGCGAGTACCAGACCGAATGCGACCCGTCGATGCCGGCCTTTTCGGTGCCGCCTGCCCCGCCCAGACCACCGCCGGCCCCACCGGCCGTGGATGCTGCCGGGTCCAGAACACCCAACATCTTCAGCACGTTGGTGCCCTTCAGATAGTAGCCAACGGAGTCGAAGTAGAACAAGGGCAGCGTGTTCAGCACCGCCACATACAGGCAGCAGATCAGGGCGACCGCATACCACAGATAGGACAAAAGTCCTTCGCCGGAATGTGCGGTGCTATGCAGGTCACGGCTGGTCATCGGCGGGTCAGATCTGCTTGGCGGTTTTCAGACCGGGCTGGGCCTCCAACCGCGCCCAGTTGTCCCGGAAATAGGCCACGGTCGCGGCCAGCCCATCGTCCAGCTTGACCTTTGGTGCCCAGTCCAGCCTTGTCTTGGCCAGCGTGATGTCGGGCTGGCGCTGCATCGGGTCATCGCTGGGCAACGGTTCGAACACGATCTTCGAGCCGGTACCGGTCATCGCCACCACTTTCTCGGCCAGTTCGCGGATCGTCATCTCGCTGGGATTGCCCAGGTTCACCGGCCCGGTGAACTCATCGGGCGAGGCCATCAATGCCATCAGCCCGTCGATGAGATCGGACACGAAGCAGAAGGACCGGGTCTGATCGCCTTCGCCGTAGATCGTGATGTTGCGGCCTTCCAGTGCTTGCATGATGAAGTTGGACACCACGCGCCCATCCTGCGGATGCATCCGGGGGCCGTAGGTGTTGAAGATGCGGGCCACCTTGATGCGCAGGTTGTGCTGGCGCTTGTAGTCGAAGAACAGCGTCTCGGCACAGCGCTTGCCCTCGTCATAGCACGAGCGGAAGCCGATGGGGTTCACGTTGCCCCAGTAATCCTCGGTCTGCGGATGGATGGTCGGATCGCCGTAGACCTCGGAGGTCGAGGCCTGAAGAATCTTCGCGCCGACCCGTTTGGCCAGCCCCAGCATGTTGATCGCCCCATGCACCGAGGTCTTGGTCGTCTGCACCGGGTCGTGCTGGTAGTGCACCGGCGAGGCCGGACAGGCGAGATTGTAGATCTCGTCCACCTCCACAAACAGCGGGAAGGTCACGTCATGGCGCATCAATTCGAACCCCGGTTCGGACAGAAGATGCGCCACATTGGCCCTGCGGCCGGTAAAGTAATTGTCGACGCAGAGCACCTCGTGCCCTTGCTTCAAAAGCTTTTCGCAAAGATGCGAGCCCAGGAAACCCGCGCCTCCCGTGACGAGAATACGTTTGGGAGTTGATCTCATGCTTTCACCCCACCTCTGGCGTTCACCCGCGGATGATCCGACAGATCGGGGGCTGGAACAATACAATCCGGTCAAAACCGGACAGACGGGAACAGTGCCCGACCATCCGCGCGGCCCCGAAATGAACCGCGCCGCCTTGACCACCCCCGCCGTCAGCCCCCTGCGCAACGAAGGTCCCCGCCGACGCCCCCGGAACCCGGAATGACGCAGCGGAATGAGTCAGCTATAACAGCACCTTCGCACGGCTCAAAGTGGGCAGGCAAATTATCCTTACGCGGGTGGCAAGGGTATCCTGTCGCATCAGGGGGCGGGAATGAACTCGGCGTCATCGCCGGGGGGCAGTTGAAACCGCCCATGGGCCCAGTCGCCCTCTTTCCACGCGGCTTTCGCGGCTTCGATCTTCTCGCGCGACGAGGCCACGAAATTCCACCAGATGTAGCGCGGACCGTTCAGGGTCTCGCCGCCCAGCAGCATCAGCCGCGCCCCCTGCGCGCCCGCCCGGATCGTGATCGCGTCGCCGGGGCGGAACACCATCATACGGCCCGCGTCATGGGTCTGACCGGCAATCTCGACACTGCCTTCAAGCACATACAGCCCGCGATCTTCATGGTTGTCCGGCAGCGGCAGCGCGGCACCGGGCTGCAACACCGCATCGGCGTAGAACATCTCGGAAAAGGTTGTCACCGGGGCGCGTTCGCCCCAGGCATCGCCCAGGATCAGGCGCACCTGCTTGCCTTCACCGTCCAGCAGCGGCAGCGCGCCCTGCTTTTTGTGTTCGAAGGTTGCGGCGCTGTCCTCGGCCTCTTCCGGCAGGGCCACCCAGGTCTGGATGCCCGACAGGCTGGACGGCTGCGCGCGGGTCTGGGCGCTGGTGCGTTCCGAATGGGTCACGCCGTTGCCCGCCACCATCCAGTTCACCTCGCCGGGATAGATCATCTGGTTGGTGCCCAGCGAATCACGGTGCTGGAATTCGCCCTTCAGAAGATAGGTCACGGTGGCCAGCCCAATGTGCGGATGCGGGCGCACGTCAATGCCCTGCCCCGACAGGAATTCCACCGGTCCCATCTGGTCGAAGAAGATGAACGGCCCGACCATCTGCCGCCGTGGCGCGGGCAAGGCGCGGCGCACCTCGAAATCGCCGATGTCACGGGCGCGCGGGATGATGAGGGTTTCGATCGAGTCTTCGCGGCCGGCTTCGGGGCATTGCGGTTCGATGGCAGGGTTCCAGCTCATGGTCGTCCTCCTTGGTCAGGCCAGCACGTCGGCCCAGTCGGGATGCTTGCGGAATTGGGCGGCGGCGAAGGGGCACAACGGGGTGATCTTCAGCCCCGCCGCCCGCGCCTCGGCCACCGCATGGGCCACCAGCGCTGCCCCGATCCCTTGGCCGCGATAGACATCGGGCACCCCGGTGTGGTCGAGGATGATCTGATGCGCGCCCAGCTTGGACCAGGTCAATTCGGCCTCGGGCAGGTCCGGCCCGCCGCGATAGCTGTAGCGGCCCTTGGTTCCGGTCTCGTGGCGATGAATGTCCTTGGGGTCGATCTGCATGCCGGGGCTCCTGTGATCCTGCATCATAGATAGCGGCAGGATCGGCGCAGGGTAGAGCCACGACTCCACCGTTGCTGTTCACTGACGCACAGTTGCCGCTAACCTGCGTGGAATGCCGCGCCTGAGATCGACTTTACCGCCTGAAACCCGCGAATGCCCCACAGCCCGGCCTCGCGGCCCAGACCTGAGGATTTCCGACCGCCAAAGGGCGCGCCCGCCGCCCGCGACTGGCCGTTGACCTGCACCATGCCAACCTGAAGCGCCCGCGCCACGCGGTCGGCGCGTGCCGGGGTACCGGTCTGGATATAGCCTGCCAGCCCGAAGTCCGAGTTGTTGGCCAGGGCAATCGCCTCGGCCTCGTCCTTGAAGGGCGTCATGGTCAGCACCGGGCCGAAGATTTCCTCCTGAAAGATACGCATTTGCGGCGTCACATCGGCAAACACCGTGGGACGGGCATAGAACCCCGCGTCCAGACCGGCGGGCCGTCCTTCGCCCCCGGCGATGCAGCGCGCGCCTTCGGACCTGCCTAGCGCAATATAGGATTGCACCCGCTGCCATTGCGCCGCACTGACCAGCGGGCCGATGTGGGCACCGGCGGCATCGGGGTGGCCAACCTCGGTGTCGCGGGCGGCCTCGGTGGCCAACACCACGGCCCGATCATAGACCGACCGTTCCACCAGCATCCGCGAGGCCGCGTTGCACGACTGCCCGGCGTTGCGCATGCAATGGGCGATCCCCTGCCGGATCGCCACCGGCAGATCGCAGTCGGCAAACAGCAGGTTGGGTGATTTCCCCCCCAGTTCCAGGATCGTGCGCTTGAACCCCGGCGCGGCGGCGGCGGCAATCGCCTGTCCGGCTCCGGTGGACCCGGTGAAGGACACCACGCGGATGGCGCGCGCGGTCACCAGCGCGGCCCCGGTGTCGGCCCCGCCCAGAACAAGGTTGAACACCCCCGGCGGCGTACCGGCCTCGGCCATGCACTCGGCAAACAGCACCGCCGTGCGCGACGACAGTTCCGAGGGCTTCAGCACCATCGGGCATCCGGCCAGAAGGGCAGCGCCCACTTTCAGCACCACCTGGTTCAACGGCCAGTTCCACGGGGTGATCAGGGCCGCCGGACCCAGGGGCTCATGGCGCACCCGATGCTCGGGGCTGTCGGGGGCGACAGGTTGATCCTCGCTTGCGGCCTCGGCGGCAGCCAGAGTGGCCTGCAGATGCCCCAGCGCCGCGCCAACCTGCTGCTTGCGGGCGAAATCCACTGGTGCGCCGATCTCTCGCGAGATCAAGGCCGTGAATTCCGCCTCGCGCCGGGCCACCGCCTCCAGCAGGCGGCGCATCAGGTCCAGCCGCGCGGGTTTCGGCGCGTCCTCCCAGCCGCTGGCAGCAGCGGCGGCCACGGCACGGGCCACATCGTCGGGGGTGGACACCGGCATCGGCGCCCGCGCCTGTCCGGTCGCCGGATCGCATTGGGCGATGGCAGGCTTGCCCTTCGGCACACTCCAGTCTCCGCCTATGAACTGCCGGAAATCCGGCGCTGCCCCTGTCACGTCTTCTGCCCCTTGCCCGCTATGAAATGCCCTTGCGACCCCGGCGCACCGTAGGTCAGCAGCACAGCTATACAGGGGCGGGTCGGCATGAGCCACCACCCGTGAACATGGCCCGATGGATCAAACAGCCCCAAGACAGCCCGCACCGAAGCGCCTAGAATAACGGGAAACTTCCCCTGCCCCGGAGGCCCGATGTTCCGCATTCCCATCGCCCTTGGCCTTGCCACTTGCTGCACGCTCGCGGCGGCCCAACCCTATGAGCACTGGGCCGACAACGGCGCGTGGCAGATTCTTGTCGATCCGGCGGCGGGTCCGGCCTGTCTGGCGCAAAAGACCTTCGATGATGGCACGCTTGTGCAACTTGGTGCCGTGCCCATGCGGGCGGGCGGGTTCTTCGCCGCCTACAACCCGGACTGGACCGATATCAAGGCAAGCGACGAGGGCACCCTGACCTTCGATTTCGGGGACGAGCGGTTTGCCGGAGACGTCGTTGGCCGGATGCATGACGGCACCCCCGGCGGCTATGCCTTCTTTGACAATCCCGCCTTCCTGACCGAATTCGCCAAGCGGCAAGAGGTGACGGTTTCCGGCGAAGGCGGCCATCGCATCCGTCTGGACCTGACCGGCACCAGCACCACCATCGACGCGGTGCTGGAATGCCAGAAGGCCCAGCCCGCGCCGCAGCCCGCAAAATAAGCGCCCCTACTGCAACTGGTAGATGTCCGGCACGCAGGGCTTGCGGTCGGCGGGCATATTGTCGGCACCATCGGCGCGGCGGCTTCGCGCCCCGCCGGTCTGCAGCTTGACCTGCGGATCGGTCAGCATGCCGGTCACATCGATGGGCCAGGCGCTGCGATCCAGCGGCTTGCCCACCGGGCGTGGCTCGGCCCGCAGCGAGATCGTGTCGCGAAGCCAGTCGATGCTGCCCTTGGCCACCACCTGCACCCGCGCTGTCTCGGCCACCAGTTGGTCCGACGACACTCGCCCCGCATCGATGCGCAACGGTGCCCGGACGCAGACGATCCGGGTCGAGCCGTGCCGTAACTCGGGGGAAAACAGCCAGGGCACGACACCGAGCCCCGCCAGTTCCAGCAGGCTGGTGGCAATGTGCCCTCCGGCCATCGAGATCGTCGCACTGCCCCGCATGGTGTCCAGAAAGGTGTCAAGCGAGCGGATATTGCCACGTACGTTCAGCGGCCCGCCAAGCGTGCCGTCGGCATCCAGTTTGACACCGGTCGCAGAGAGAAGATGCTGCAACTGCCAGCCGCGCGTGCTGCCCGACACCGACAGGAACAGCGGCGCATTCACAAGATCCGAAGCAAGGTCAAGGTTGAAGTACCCCCCGCCGTAGGACACCTCAAGCGGGCCAAGGCTGGCCTTCCCGTCCCGCGACCGAAACGTGCTGGACACCGATGACACGCCCTTCTGGCCGGTGATCTTGCGTATGTCCACGGCGACCTCGACATCGGCTTCGGTCAACAGCGTTTCGGGATCCAGAAGGTTCGGCGCGTCCATTTTGGGCAGCACCAGCGGCTGCACCTTGGTGTCATCTTTCGGCAAGACCAGCGGCTGAACATCGACGTCATCCTTTGGCAAGACCAGCGGTTGCGCCTCGGGCCTGCGGTCCTTCCTGAAGACAGCCACCAGTTCCATGACCGCCGCCAGCGTGTCCTGAAAATCGTCGATGCGAACAAGGTCGCTGTGCAGGGACCCGCGCACCACCGGAACATGCTGTTTGATGCCGGCATCCAGCGCGGCCTTCAGGTGCGAGTTGCCGTTGGTCAGCCCAATGGTGCTGGTGAACGCCGTCGCATTGCCCTGCAGCCGGGCGGACAGGTCCAGCGCCCCGGCGTCGACCACCTTCTGGTCCAGCGCCGACAGAAGGCGCGCGGTGTCGGCCACCTGAAGATCAAAGTCCACATCCATACCTTCCAGATCCCTCACATCGCCCACACGCGCCGACAGGGCCAGTTCCCACAAATCGGTGCCCAAGGTCTGCGCTTTCAACTCGGACAGGCCGAGATGGCCGGCTGTGTCATCGATCTTGAACTGTGCCTCGACGCGGCCCATTCGCCCCGCCTGATCCGGCGTGAGATCGGGCAGCAGCAGCGTCGCCGCCCCATCCAGTTTTCCCGTGACGGCAAGGTCCTTCAGTTGCAGCACGTCATGGATGTAGCCACGGGCCTCCAGGATCGGCGCGTCGGCGGGGCCGGCCTTCAGCGTGATCCCATCCATGGCCAGCCGTCCGTCGGGCGTGCGATGGATCTTCGCGATCGACGCGGGCCCCAGCCGCTCCAATCCGTTTTCGAAAGCGTTGGTCTGGAATTCGAGATGGCGCAATTCGAAACTGTTGCCCTGTCCGACGATTTGCGCTTCGAACCCTGCCAGCCGGATGTCGCGTACAAGTCCCGCCGGCGGGGGCGGACGGTCTTCGGGATGCAGGCGTCCCGCGACCTCAAGGTCCAGACCCTCCCGATGCGCCAGATCCGCGATGCTGCCCTTTGCGGTCAGCACCTGCCCTTCGGCAAAGTCGATCTTTGCGGACAGGTTGTCGACCTTCACGCGCCCGGCCTGGCTTTCCACATCTGCCGACAAGGTACCGTCGCCTTCCAGCACCCGCTGCAGCTTCAACACCTCCAGCAGATCGCCGATATCGCCGGTCTTCAGATCAAAGACCGCACGAAATCCGCCCCCGTCCGAGGCCGGGATCGGCTGGCCGTCAAAGGACATGGCCAGATCGCCGAAAGTGGCTTCGGTGGTGAAAGGTGCGCCCTGCGGGTAGTTGCCCGAGATCCCGAACTCGTGGCCGTTGATGAGCCCCTTGCTGTTCAACCCGACCCGGCGGCCCCCGTCCAGTTGCGCCAGCGACAGGCTGTCCAGATCGAAATCGAAGCTGAACCCGGATATCCGGTCCTCCACCTTCAGCCCGACCGAGGTGAACTGCGCGGTGCGCCCGCGCAGGAAGGCGAGGATGCCGCTGTTGTCCTGCGGGGCGGCCGGGGTGTCGGAGGCGTCCCACTGCGTGTCCTTCCCGGCCAGATCCGTTTCAGTATCCGTCCAGCTGGTGGTGCCATCCTCTTGCGTCAGCAGGTTGATCCGGGCGCCCTGCACCACAAGGTTGTCCAGCCCCGCTCGCCCCTGTGCCATCGCTATGAGATCGAGGTCGAATTCCATCAGATCGAGCCGTGCCAGGTTCATGCCCGCGATGCTCTGGCTGGGGATCTCGACCCCGGAGAGATGGAAACGACTGATCGGCGCCAGAAAGACCCGCACGTCCTTGGTGATGATCAGCGGCTGGCCGATCGCCTTGCTGAGCCGGTCTTCGACAAGGCTGCGGCGCATGGGCGAGAACATCGCGGATTCAAGCAGAAGCCACCCCAGCGCGGACAGCAGGACAAGCAGGCCCAGGGTTCCCAGGCCAAGGCGCCGCAACAGTTTTCGCATGGCCCTTCTCGTCGTTGTTCGGACAGCTGATGGACAGGACATATAAGGGCGCAATCGGTGGCGCCACCGAAACAATCAGCGCAAGGGCCGATCACCGGCGCAGTCGCGTTGTGGGGCGCCAGGACAGGCGCACCCCCCTTTACCGCGCTGGCATCAATGCCGGGGCCTCCTTGCGAAACCTGTCCGGCGTGGTGCCGGTCCAGTCGCGGAACGCCCGGTTGAACGAGCTTGGATCCCGGTAGCCCAGAAGAAAGGAAATCTCGGCCAGCGGCAGATCGCCCGACAGCAGATAGTGCCGCGCCAGGTCCGAGCGCGTGGCATTGACCAGCGCTTTGAACGACGTGCCGTCCTCTTGCAGGCGGCGTTGCAGGGTGCGGGGGGACACGGACAGTTCGGCGGCCACATGGTCCGCCGTGGCGCAGGCCGCCGGGATCGCGCGCAGCAGCACGTCGCGCACCTGACCCGACATGGAGGCGCGCGCGGCCAGGGCATCCTGCTGGCGGCGCAATTCGGGTTCGAACGCCCCCCAGATCGCATCGTTGACGGTCAGGAACGGCAGGCGTGCATCGGCCGGGGCAAAGCGGATCGCGACCTCGGCGCCATGCCGCAGGCGGGTCCGGAAGAACGCCTCATAGGCGGCGGCATTGCGGGGCTGGTGCGGCAGGGTGATCCACAGGGGATCGACCCGCAGCCGGGTGCATTCCTGGGCAATAAAGCACCAGAACATCAGTTCGCACAGCAGCAAGGGCTGCGGCGGGTCCATGTCGGGCGGCCAGGTCCAGCGCAGGGTCAGCCCGGCGGCATCGTCATCCGCCTCGATCCCGACCGGTCCGGTCAGCGCCTTGTAACGCGCCACCCGCCGGGCGGCATGCCGCAGATCGGGGCTGCAGACGGCGGCAAACAGCGGCGGCGAAAACACCTCGACATCCAGCGCGCGGGCCATCAGCAGCGGCAGCTCCTGCGTCTTCACGTTGACGCCGATGGCCGCCATCTCGAAGAACAGCGCTTCGCTCAGCCCTTCCGCCGCGAATTTCGAGCCGTGATCGAGCGTGCCCAGCGGGAAAGTGATGTTGCCGCCCATGGACGAGATGTTGATGATCGTGCCGGTGCCATAGTTGCGGAGATGCGGGATGATCGCCTGTCGGACCAGCATGGCGATGATGGTCTGATTGGTCATGGTCGTGTCTCCTGTCAGGGCCGGCCGGCCATAAAAACCCTTCTTGCGGAAACTGTCGCGGATGGCCTCGCCCATCAGGCAGGTCAGGTTGGTCCAGCTTGGCTCCACGGAATAGCGCGACATGTTTTCGGCCATGTTGTCGAAGGCGGTCTTGTTGGTGTTCAACATGTGGCCCGGCGACATGAAGCCGGCCTCGACGATCGATTTCTGGACGTTTTCAAAGCACAGAAGGTTGCCGAAATCGCCCTGGCCCGAGACGAAATCGCACCCCTCTTCGTTGCCGCCCCAGGTCAGATAGGGGGGACAGGAAGATGAACGGCGGCATGGTGTTGATGGCAATGCCGCCATAGTTCATGTCGGTCACCGCCTGATCCAGCAATGCCTTGTGTGCTTTCTTCGTGTCCTCGTCGATCAGGATGGCGCAGCCCAGTGTGCCGATGATCTGCGTGTTGCAGACCTCGACCGCGGCGGGCAGGAAGGCGGTCGCGGTGGCCAGTGCTTGCTGGTCACGATGGTCTGTACGCGCCCGCAGACGGCGCCGCCGTTCAGCTTCGACATGGTGGCAATCTGCACCGCCTGATGATCCAGTTCCTTCTGCGTCCACGGACGGTCGCCGGGCACCACGATGCAGGGGGTGTTGCCGCCGCATTCCGAGATCAGCGGCGTGTCCGTCGCGGCAAGGTCGTCGCGTCTCTGACACCAACATGGTTCATGGAACGTGCGAAATCATTGACAGAATGCGCCAACCGATTGGCATTATCGGCCAAGGGCACCGAAGGATTGGCGGGTGCTGGGCGAGGTCAGGCCAGCGGGGCGTCCTCGTCGTCTTGTGCCCAGGACAGCGGAAAGACCACGTGCATTTCATAACGATCGGGATGTTCGACAACCTCGCGCGTCCCGTTCAACTGCGCCACGAACGACTGGATCAGCCGCGCGCCCAGCCCCGAGCCCCTGGGCATGTCCGCCGGCGTATTACCTGTGTCCGGCGCGCGGGAATTGACCACGCTCAGGCTGACGCGGTCGCCGTCCAGCCTGCGCAGCGCGATGTCGATCCAGGCTGGCGCGTCGCCGGTGGCCCCGCAGTATTTCACCGCATTTATCGCCGCCTCGGTCGCCAAAAGCGACAAGGGCACCGATTGGTCGGGGCTGATCTCGACCGGATCAAGCGCGGTCGAGACCCTGATCTGGTGCCCCGAGTCCTCGAGCGTGCCCACGACAACCAGTTGCTGGATGATCTCTTCCAGCAGCTCGTCGGCCCGCAGCGACGACAGCTTTCGGGCGAGGTAGAGGTAACGGTGAATGGCCGACAGCGCCATCACCCGGTCCTGCACCCGCCGTAACAGACGCTTGGCCTCGGGGCTGTCCGTCGCCCTGATCTGCATGTTCAACATGCTCGAAATCAGTTGCAGGTTGTTCTTTACCCGGTGGTGCACCTCGCGCAGAAGCAGGGTCTTTTCCTCGAGGTCCGCTTCCAGCAGACGTTCCTGCTCGGACAGGCGTCGGGTCATGGCGCGGAAGGCCTCGGCGACGACTTCCAGTTCCTCGGGGGCATTGTCGAGCCGCGCATTGTCCAGCCCTGCCTGCCCGCTGGAATAGAGCCGCATCCACGACTGCAGCCGCCGCACATGGCGGATCACCAGCCGCTGCACGCCGACATAGGCCACGGTGATCGCCACCACCCACATCACGATGGGGAAATACAGCGCCATCAGCCGCTTGTAGGAGGCCAGCGTCAGGCCGAATTCACGCGGCTCCCAGCTTCCAAGCGCAATCACGCGGCCCTCGACAATGGGTGCAATGGCAAAGTCGCGGGTCAGCCCCTGGCGGTTCTTGTCGCGAAAGGTCTGGCGGCCTTCGCGGGCGAGATCTTCCAGGGTGCGCCCCTGCGGCAGCACCGAGCGTCGGTCATCGGCGTATTCCTCGGTGGCGATAATCTCTCCCTCGGACTGGAACAACACCAGATCGACCTCCGGTGCCGCGCGGGCAAGGGCGTCGTTCAGGGCTTCGGCGGGCACGGCGACCCACACGGTGCCTAGGAAATTGCCGTTGCGCAGAACAGGCACGGTGATGTTGACCGTGGCCACCCCGCTTAGAAGGGCCAGCGGTTTCATCTCTATGTCCTCGACGGCCGATTTCGCCGCCGGCAGCGCCGTCAGAGGATCCTCGTCACCGTTCAGGTCTTTCGAACTGCACACAAGACCCCGCGCCCTGTCACGATAACCGGCAAAAAGGATCCAGCGAGATTGCTCGGCGATCTGGTCCATCGCGGCGGTACAGGCATCATCGGTGAATTCCGAGGCTGACACTAGAATGGCCAGTGTTTCGGCCGCGCCAACAGCAGTGCGGATCACCTCGCGGCTGTCGGACACGGCGCGCTGGGTTTCTTCCAGCAGGGCGGCGGTGGACAGCGACTGGCGTTCCTTCAGCACCGTGTAGGTCTGGTAGACCGAGATCAGGCCCAGCGGCAGGATCGCGATGCTCAGCACCAGGGCCAGTTGCACCGCCAGCCGGGGTTGCAGGCTCCGTCGTCGCGCCGGTTCACGGCCGCTCATGCAGCGGTCGAGCCTTTCACGACCGCCAGTGTTGCCGCATCCGTCATTTCAAGCGCGTCATCCGCGTCCAGATGCATCAGTTCGGCCAGCCGCTTGCGGGCCCGGTTGGTGCGGCTCTTGATGGTGCCCACGGCACAGCCGCACATCTCGGCGGCATCCTCATAGGAAAAGCCCTCGGCCCCGACCAGGATCAGGACCTCGCGCTGCTCGTCATTGAGCTGATCGAAGGCGGTCTTGAAATCCGCCATCACCAGACGGCCATCATGGGCGGGCTTTTCCGACAGTTGTCCGGCCAGCGCGCCATCAGGATCCTCGATCTCGCGGCGGCGTTTGCGGTACTGGGAATAGAAGGTGTTGCGCAGGATTGTGAACAGCCAGGCGCGCATGTTGGTGCCCACCTGGAACTTGTCAATGTTGCCCCAGGCCTTGACCACCGCATCCTGCACCAGATCGTCGGCGGCGGCGGAATTGCGGGTCAGGCTTCGGGCAAACGCCCGCATCGCGGGTAGGTGTTCGACCAGCTCGTCCTTGGGATCCACGATGTTTGTCACTTGGCGTCCTCGCCGGATTGTTCGGCGGTGTCGCGCCCGGCTTCCGCCTCGCGCAGCTGCTGCAACAGCTGGGCAAACCGATCCGGCAAGGGCTCGTTCACCGCGTCCGAATAGACCCGGCGAAGGTTGTCGTCGATCTGCTTGTCCAGTCTGTCGGTTCTGCGGATTTTTGCCATTACACCAAATTTTCTGCCATGATCTTTCGAGCGCTTTTTTGCATCCCGATGGGAACGTAACACGCGCACAGGAGTTTGGTTCCCGCAGACCGGAAATTTTTTCGAGGACACTCATGACCGAAACCAAAAGCCAGCCCGACATTGCGCAACAGGTTGCCGCGGCATTGCCCTTCCTTCGCCGCTATGCGCGTGCGCTGACCGGTACCCAGCAGTCGGGCGATCAGTATGCCGCCGCCACGCTTGAGACCATGCTCAGCGATGACGCGGTCTTCAATCGGCAATTGCCTCCGAAGGTGGCGCTGTTCCGGGCGTTTCACCAGATCTGGATATCGTCGGGGTCGCCGATCGCGGAAACCGGCGACATGTCCGCCCCCGAGGTGCAGGCCCAGAAACGACTGGCCGCGCTGACGCCGAACACCCGCGAGACACTTCTGCTGCACAGCATCGAAGGCTTCGGGGTCCGCGACATTGCCAGCATCATCGGCGCGACCGAGGAAGAGGCCGGCCAGCTTCTGGCCATTGCCCGCCGGGAAATGTCGGACGCCATCCAGGGCCGGATTCTGGTCATCGAGGATGAGGCGATCATCGCCATGGACATCATGGCCATCGTCGAAGGCGCAGGCCACGGCGTGACCGGCAATGCCCGCACCCGTGACGAGGCCGTCGAACTGGCGCGCCGCGATCCGCCCGATCTGATCCTTGCCGACATTCAACTGGCCGACAAATCCTCGGGCATTGATGCGGTCAATCATATCCTGAAGGAACTGGGCGAGGTGCCGGTGGTCTTCATCACAGCCTTCCCCGAACGGCTGCTGACCGGCGACCGCCCCGAGCCCGCCTTCCTGATCACCAAACCCTTTTCCGAGGAACAGGTGCAATCGGCGGTCAGCCAGGCCATGTTCTTTGCCAGCACCGACACGCTGAAGGCCTGACACGCGAAAGCCCCCGCCCTTTCGGTGCGGGGGCTTGTCACTTACCCGGATCAACGCGTTACGATACGAAATTCATGCCGCCCCGGCGATCAGGGTGCGCGGCCGCGCACGGCGCGGGCCACCATGGCGACCACGAACAGCACCAGGAAGATCACGAACAGGATCTGCGCGATCCCGGCAGAAGCCGAGGCGATCCCGCCGAAGCCGAAAACACCGGCAATCAGGGCGACAACAAGAAAAACAAGAGCCCAGTAAAGCATAACTACCTCCATCATGGTTTGTCGGTTGCGACTGGGGAAGAAACCCGCAAGCGGCCCGGATTGTTCCAAAGTTTTTTCGCGGGCGGCGATACGCTGCCCGGAATCACATGGACAGGGCAGAAGAAAATCGGGAACCTGCAGGCTGCGAAGCCGTTGATAATTGGAACAGACATCTTTCCAGAAGGAGACTTTCCCATGGCACAGACGAAACCCACCACCACGCCCAGTCAGGACATTGCCGAACTGTCAAAACAGATCGACGCGCTGAAAGAGGATATCTCCGGCCTGTCGAGCGCCTTTGCCTCGCTGGCCAGTTCGTCGCGCGACGCGGCCATCACGGGCGCCCGCGAGAAGGCCGCCCAGGCCCGTGCTGCGGGCGAGGATCAGGTGGATGCAATGCTGCGCAATGCCGAGGAACTGGGGCAGCGGACCAGCACGGCGATCCGCGAACAGCCAGCCATGGCGGTCGGTCTGGCCGTGGGCGCAGGCTTCCTTCTGGGTCTGCTGCTCGGGCGGAGGTGATCGATGGCCGGAGTGGTTTCAGGCCTTGAAGCCCGCCTGCGCCGGACCGTGCGCAGTGCGGCCTTCGGGGTGGCCGGGGTCGTGTTCGGCGCGGTCGGACTTGGCCTGCTGAGCGCGGCGGTCTGGATCCTGATCGCATCGCATCACGGCGCGCTTGTGGCCTGCGTGGTTCTGGGACTGTTGTTCCTGGCCCTCGGGGCCGGGTTCCTGGCCGCTGGTGCGTGGTCGCCCCCCGCGCCGTCTCACAAGACACCGCCTCCCCCGCCTGCCGCGCCGGGCGATCCCTTCATTCGTATCGCGGAAGGTTTCGCAACCGGCATGCAAGCCGGACGCGCCGCCCGAAAGGGACGCCGCTAGGCTGTCGCCTTGGGCGGCTCTGCCAGGATATCGCGGATCATCCAATCGGTGAACGGACGGGCCAACATGCGCCATCCCTGTGCCTCGGCAAGAGCCGCATCGTCTTCCCCAACGGTCAGGACGATGCGAGCCCCCCGGTCGCGCAGCGGCTGCAGAACCGGGCTGTCCATCAGGTCGCACAGACGCATTTCCAGAAAGGCCGCCGAGATGTGAGCGCCGTCCTGAAGATACGCAAGCAACGCTTGGGGATTGGCCAGATGGATGGCGCGGCAGGGTCCGAGTTGACGCAGCGTGCCAAGCATATCCTCGGCAACCAGCAGATCACGCTCCAGCACCAGAAAGACCGGACCCGTCGCCGGATCCCCGTTTCTTGCCGGCCTCAGGGTATTGTCCATCTCGGGTCTCCCATCGTGTGGTGTCCCTTGGTGGCCCAATATTCGAAGCCGCGCATCAAATTACGACATGGCCGGGAAGGAAAAGCGCATAGGACTGCGCGACAAGGCGCTCGACAGCGGCGCGCACCAGGGCATCAGCGCTTTTCGGGTGATTTCATCAGCCGGCAGACCCGAGTCTCGGAAGAGATGCAGCAGTCGGCTAATCCGACAACGCGGCGCCGAAGAGGATCGCGCGCCATGGATTGCACATGAAACGGCCGGCATCCCGTCGGATGCCGGCCTGATCTTGGGGTGGGCTGGTCCCGGAGAGCGGCCGCCGGGTCGGAAATCAGATCGACTTCAGCCAACCGTCGATGGCCTTCTCGGCCTCTTCGCGCGTATGGCCGTAATTCTCCTGAATCAGCCCCAGCAACTTTTCGCGGTTGCCCTTGGCCTCCTCAAGCTCCTGGTCGCTCAGCTTGCCCCATTTCTCGCGGGCGCTGCCCTTGAACTGCATCCATTTGCCTTCGATTTCGTCCCAGTTCATGGCGGTCTCCTTTTCCGTTTGGTTACCGGGAGAGAACGCCCTACGTCGCCCATTGTTCCGCGAAAAACCTGTGGAACTTTCCCGTCGCCACCGCGTTGAGGGCAGATGCAAAGCTTCATTTCCACGCGCGATCCCGTGCAGCGGGTCGCCACCATCGCCATTGCGGTCATCCTAGTTTTCGCCACCCTGAAACTGGGGGCCCAGATCTTTGCCCCAATGGCCATGGGCGTGGTCGCCGGGGTCATCCTGGCCCCCATTACGCAAGCGCTGGAGCGCGTGGGCCTGCCCGTGGGTCTGTCCGCCGTCCTGGTGCTTCTGCTGGGTGTCTCGGGCCTGTTCGCACTGGCGTTTCTGCTGGAGCCGATGGTCTGGCGTCTGATCGAGGAACTGCCCCGCATCAAATGGGAACTGCGCACGACCCTTCAGGACATGCGCGACCTGATCCGGGGGATCGACGCCGTGAACCGCGAGGTCGGGGCCGCCCTTGGCGCCGAGCCCGGCGCACCCGAGCAATCCTCCGCGCCCGAGATGCCAGGCGTGACCGACGCGCTGCTGCTGGCCCCTTTCGTACTGGCGCAACTGCTGATCTTCTGCGGCACGCTGTTCTTCTTTCTGCTGACCCGCAAAAGCATCTACCGGGGTCTGGCCCGGCTGATCGGCACTTCGGCGGATACGATTGTCCTGCTGCGCCGCTTCGATGCGGCGGAACGTCTGGTCGCGCGGTATTTCTTCACCATTACGCTCATCAACGTGGGGCTGGGCGTGTTTCTGGGCAGCGTGCTGTCGCTGATCGGCGTGCCCGGCCCCTTCATCTGGGGCGCGGCCGCGGCCTTGCTGAACTTCGTCGTCTACGTCGGCCCGATGGTGCTGACCCTCGGGTTGCTGCTGGCCGGGCTCGTGGCCTTCAACGGGGTGATGGTTCTGGGGCCAATGGCCGCCTACCTTCTGCTCAACCTGCTGGAATCGCAGTTCGTGACGCCCGCGCTGCTGGGCAGGCACATGGCGGTCAACCCGCTGCTGATCTTCGTGTCGCTTGTTGTCTGGCTGTGGATCTGGGGGCCGATCGGCGGCATCGTCGCGATCCCGATTCTGGTGATCACGATCGTTATGCTGGACCTGTTCGAGCCGGAAAGCGACACGGCGGCAGAGAAAGCGGAGGCACCCGAGCCGCAAGGAACCGTGTCCTGAGACCGGGATATTCCGCTGCGCCGAACCCGACCCCATCCAATCCGGTCAACCGGTGCCGACAGCCGCTGACACCCTGCCAGGTTCGTCCAACGAAAGAGGGGCGTCACACGCCCCTGCCCTGTTCCATCTCCGCCCGAGACGGCTGATCGGGTCGTGCCGAGAACAATTCCGTTTCGGCACGACCAGACGACAGCCTACGAAGATGAGGCCAACAGGCTCGCATTCCCGCCTGCGGCGGTGGTGTCGATACAAAGGTGCCGTTCCAGCACATAGCGCTCTGGCGCCAGAAGTTCGGTCACCAACGGGATGATCGGGCCGGTGCGTTCGGACAGAGCGATGCGCAGAGCGCGGGTCCAGTCGGACTGACCGCAGGCCGAGACCACGGCGAACCCGTCGAGGGAGGTCAGCAACTCCGGCGATACGGTGCCATCCAGCGCCGTAACGGGTGCGCCCGCCCCGATCAGGTCGCGGGCGGCATCGGCCGCGCCGGGGCTGGCGATGACAACACCGCAGCCGGCGCCCAGAGCCTGAACCGCCTGTGCCAGCGCGACCTCGGGCGTCGGACCAAGGCACAGCACGTTGCCACGCGGGAAGGTGCGCAGCCGGTTGCTCTCGCCGGTCGGCCCGGGCAGCGATTGCGGCGACATGTCCATCGCGGCGGTCTCGGTCAGCGCCTTGCGGACCAGCCCCGACTTGCCGCTGAAGGCGGTGCGCAGCACATGCACCCGGTCGATCCGCGCTGCCCAGTTGCGAGCGTCGATCGTGCCAAGCGCCTTTTCCAGTTCTGCCTTGTCCAGTGTCTTGCCTGTTGGGGCCGCGTGGCTCTCGACCCTGCCGACCCTGCGGAAGCGGGTGAGGTAAAGCGGCCCGCCGGCCTTGGGACCGGTGCCCGACAGCCCCTCCCCGCCGAACGGCTGAGAGCCGACGATGGCGCCGATCTGGTTGCGGTTGACGTAGCAGTTGCCGACCTGAATGCGCTCGATGATCTGCTCGACCCGGTCGTCGATGCGGGTGTGCAGACCGAAGGTCAGCCCATACTGCCGGTCGTTGATGGCGTCGACGACCTTGTCGATGTCGCGCGCCTTGAAGGTGGCCACATGCAGCACGGGGCCGAAGATCTCGCGCTCCATGTCGGCAATGCCGCCGACCTTGACGATGGCCGGGGTGACATAGGTGCCGCCCTCGGGCGCGGGCAGTGTCTTGACCAGCGTGCCGGCCCGCCGGTGCTTTTCAATATAGCCCATGATGTCAGTCTGGGCATCGGCGTCGATCACCGGCGATACATCCACATCAGGGCGCCAGGGATCGCCGATCACCAGCGCATCGAGCGCACCAGAAAGCATATGCATCAGCTTGTCATGCACATCTTCCTGGACATAGAGCACCCGCAGCGCCGAGCAGCGCTGACCGGCGGACTGGAAGGACGAGATCAGGATATCGCGCACCGCCTGTTCCGGCAGCGCGGTGCTGTCCACGATCATCGCGTTCAGGCCACCAGTTTCGGCGATCAGCACCGCGTCGGGGCCCGCGTTCTTGGCCAGCGCCTTGTGAATGATCTGCGCCACTTCGGTCGAGCCGGTGAAGCACACCCCGGCAATGCGCGGATCGCTGGTCAGCGGGCCGCCCACCGTGGGGCCATCGCCGGGCAGCAGTTGCAACGCCGCTTCGGGCAGGCCGGCCGCGCGCATCATTTGGACCGCGCGGGCGGCAATGAGGGGCGTCTGTTCGGCAGGTTTGGCAAGTACCACATTGCCGACGGCCAGCGCCGCCGCGATCTGGCCGGTGAAGATTGCCAGCGGGAAATTCCACGGGCTGATGCAGACAAATACACCGCGCGGCCCGCCGGGGTCCTCGTCTTCCAGCCGCTCCGCCTCATTGGCGTAATAGCGCAGGAAATCAACTGCTTCGCGCACTTCGGCAATGCCGTCCAGCACGGTCTTTCCGGCCTCGCGCGTGGTGATCGAGGTCAGTTCGGCGATGTTGTCTTCGTAAAGATCGGCCAGCCTGCGCAGCACATCGGCGCGCTCGGCCACGGGGCGGGCGGACCAGTCCTTGAAGCCGGCCTGCGCGGCCTCGACGGCGGCGGCAACATCCTCGGCGGTGGCCTCCTGCACGGTACCCACCTTGCGCGTCTTGTCGGCGGGCGAGATCACGTCGCGCGTGGGGCCGGACGAAACCGCGCCCCCGGCGATCATTGGTGCTGCCTGCCAGGTGGCATCGGCAAAGCCTTCGCGCGCGGCCAGCAGCGGCAGGACCGAGGCCGGTTCGTTGACGCGGTACCCTTTGGAATTCGCCCGGTCGGGCGCAAACAGGTCCACCGGCAGGCGGATCGTCGGGCTGGCAATCTGGTCGCCCAGTTTCTCCATCGCGCTTACCGGATCAGCCGAGATCGTCTCGGCCGGGATGTCGGGATCGACGATCTGGTTCACAAAGGACGAATTCGCGCCGTTTTCAAGCAGACGCCGCACCAGATAGGCCAGCAGGTCCTGATGCGCGCCGACAGGCGCATAGATGCGGCAGCGGGTGCCTTCAGATTTCTTGACGATTTCATGCAGCGACTCGCCCATGCCATGCAGCCGCTGGAATTCGAAACTGTCCTTGTCCTTGCCCGCCATGGCCACGACGGCGGCGCAGGTATGGGCGTTGTGGGTGGCGAACTGCGGATAGATGCGATCGCGCCGGTCCAGCAACATCTGGGCGCAGGCCATGTAACTGACGTCGGTGTTGTTCTTGCGGGTGTACACCGGGAAGCGCGCGACCCCCAGTTCCTGTGCCAGCTTGATCTCGGTGTCCCAGTAGGCCCCCTTGACCAGCCGCACCATGATCTTGCGATCATAGCGTTCGGCCATGTCGTAGAGCGTTTCGATCACCGGCGCGGCGCGGCGGCCATAGGCCTGGACCACGACGCCGAAACCGTCCCACCCCGCCAGCGCGGGGTCCGACAGCATCGCCTCGATCAGATCAAGTGACAGGTCCAGCCGGTCCTGTTCCTCGGCATCGATGTTGAAACCGATGCCCGCCGCCGCCGCCTGTTTCGCCAGGTCCAGCGCGCGCGGCAGCAGTTCCGCCATCACCGTTTCCTTGTGGGTGTACTCATACCGGGCATGCAACGCCGAAAGCTTGACCGAAATCCCGGGGCTGGAGCGCACGTCGCCCTTGGCCTGCTTGGCGATGGCGCTGATCGCCTTGGCATAGGCCGCGTGATAGCGCCGGGCGTCATCGTCGGTGCGGGCGGCTTCGCCCAGCATGTCGTAGGAATAGGTATAGCCCTTCTTTTCCAGCTCGCGGGCGTTCTTCATGCCCTCCTCGATGCTCTGGCCCAGCACGAACTGCCGCCCGAGGATCTTCATCGACTGGCCGACCGCATTGCGCACCACCGGCTCGCCCAGCCGCTTGACCAGCCCGCGAATGGCGCGCGCGGGGCCCTTGGAATCGTCGTCCAGCACCTTGCCGGTCAGCATCAGCGCCCAGGTCGAGGCATTGACCAGTGACGATGAGGAATGGCCCAGATGCGCGCCCCAGTTCGACGGCGCAACCTTGTCTTCGATCAGGTCGTCGATGGTCTCGGCATCGGGCACCCGAAGCAGCGCTTCGGCCAGACACATCAGCCCAACGCCTTCCGCCGTGGACAGGCCGTATTCCGCAAGAAAAGCCTCCATCATCGACGGCGAGGTTTCCTGGCGCACCCGTGTCACGTATTTCGCGCCGGCGGCGGCGGCCTTGTCGCGTTCGGCTTTCGACAGCTTGATCCGGCCGGCCAGCGACTTGATCAATTCGGCTTCGTCCGCGAAGTAATTCTCCCTCACCCGTGCGCGCATGGGATTTTCGGCAGCGTTGAGTGCTGGGGCGGTATCGGTCATGGCGCTGTTTCTCCTGGATGGTCCTGGGTCTTGCGGGGCGGGATGATGGATTGGCAGGGCAGATCGTAGCTTTGCCGTCGGTCTTTCAGAAAGGTGTAGGTGCTGCGGGCGTCGCGCATCTGTTGCTTGTCGATGGTAATGCGGCGCAGGTCTTCTTCATGGGCGGCGAAGGCTTGCGGTCCGCGCGTCTGGTCCATCCACGGATAGCAGAACAGCGAATTGCCATAGTCCTGCCCGGCCCGGTTGAGCGACAGGAAGAACACCTGGTTTTCGATGGCCCGCGTGGTGGCAAACGCGTGCCACGTGGGAAACGAGGGATCGCGAAAATACGCGCCGCAATGCAGGATCAGGTCGACCCCGTGGTCAAGGACAAGGCTGCGTGAAAATTCTGGAAAGCGGATGTCGTAGCAGATGATCGGCGCGCAGGTGAAGCCCTTGACGGTGAAGACCAGCACCCCGTTTCCGGCGGAAAAATAGTCCTTTTCCATGGACGCGCCGTATTGGCACAGGTGCAGCTTGTCGTAGAACCCGACCAATGTGCCTTCGGGCGAGACCACGGCGACCGTGATATGGACGCCGGTGGCGCCGCGCCGCGCGAAACTGTAGCAGACGTGCACCCCGAATTCAGCCGCCAGCGCGGCCCATGTCCGGAACGAAGCGCCGTCGAGCGGCTCTGCAATCTCGTCCAGGCGGTCAAAAGCCGCGCGGGAATAGTCGATGCTGGACAGCTCGGGCAAAACCACCAGATCGGCATGCTGCGCCGAGAGCCGCGTGCGCAGTTTCGCATGGCTCTGTGCCAGATGCCGGTCGCGGGCCGCCGCACTTGTCGTCGGCGGAATATCGATCTGGCAGGCCAGCAGGGTCAGGATCTCTGGTGATGTCATGCAACGAGGACCCTCTCATCGGAGAATTCGGCGCAATTTCGCAAGCGGTGAAGGGGAAAGACGCGCGTCCGTCCGGGCGAGAGACACAAGATGACAGCAGATCGCGTTGATGGACCGGTTTGTTCGGGGACCAAGCCCGAGGTAAATGGCCTGCGCGTGTCCGACGGCCCCGCCGCGGCAGCTCCATTCGATTGGGTAACAAAATGAAAGACCCACCCCATCCGAGAGCAATATCCCTAACTATCCCGAGCAGGCAAGCGAAACAATTTGCGACGAGATTTGAATCTGCCTAGGGTGCGAGGACAACGACTGTGCCATCGCGTCTGCATGCGATGTCAGAGCAATCAAAATCCAAGGGGGAGATTGTCGATGCGTTTTGCCAAATTTACCAAGATCTTGGCGGTTGGTACCGTCGGTGCGGTCATGTCGACCGCTGCGGTCGCGGAGGATGTTAAATTCCGGTTTGCGGGCACGTTCCCGATCGATCACCAAGGCACCAAGATGATGGAGCAGGTCGCCGCCGACGTTGCGGCTGCCAATGTGGGCCTGACCATCGAAGTTTTCCCGGCCAACCAGCTTGGCTCGGGCGAGGCGCTCTTCGAAGACGTGGCGCGCGGCAATATCGATATGGTATCGGCTTTCATCTACGCCGACACCGATCCGCGCTTCGATTACCTGTCGATGCCGTTCCTGGTCAGTGGCTGGGACGAGATGAACAGTGTCATGCGCAACATGGACTCAGAATACAACAAGGTCCTGCAAGAAATCACCGACGAATACGGTGTGCACATCTTCGCGCAGAACCCCGAAGGCTTTGTCGGCATCGTCGCCACGCGCGAACCGAACAACTACAACACCTTTGACGACAAGGGCATGAACATTCGCGTCTGGTCGTCGCCCATCGTGAAAGGCATGGTGGAATTGCTCGGCTACAGGGCAACCACAATGGCTTGGGGCGACATCTTCCCGGCGATCCAGTCGGGCATCGTCGATGGCGCGATCTGCTGCACCAAGACCGCGACCTATTCGATCTTCGCCAAGTCCGACGTGGGCACGCATTTCGTCGAGGTCAACGCGATCCAGGAGATGACCACCTACTACGCCTCGCAGCGCTCGCTCGACAAGCTGAACGACGAACAGCGCGCGGCGCTTGAAGCGGCGCTGACCAAGGCGTCGGACGACTTCTTTGCCTACAACCGCGAGAACGATGCGGTGTTCGAACAGAAGCTTGTCGACTCCGGCTACACCATCCTGAAGTACAGCCCGGAAGAACACGCCGCGATGGCCGCGAAGGTGCGCGAGGAAATCTGGCCGATGATGGCGCAAAACGTCGGTCAGGACATCATCGACCGCATGATGCCAGCCGGGAACTGATCCCCGAACCCTCAAGGGGGCCGCCGACATGAGCGGCCTCCTTTTTTAAATGTTTGAACCTGAATGCCGGGGGGTGGAATGTCGAACACACAAGCCGAAAAGCCGACTTTCTTTGGCTATGCGGTCAGAGAGGGTCAGCGGAAGATCACCGACGAACTCCCGCCGGTCTTCGGGTACCCGCTGAAGTTCGTGGCCTTTGTCATGCGGGTGATCGTGACATTCACCGGGTTTCTCATGGCATTCACCTTCGGCGCCGTTGTGGTCATCCGATATGGCTTCGGAGGCGATCTGTTTGCCTATGAAGAATGGCTGCTGGCCATCAGTATCGTCGGGTTCTTTGCGGGCGCGGTTCTGGCCTCGTCGCGCAATCTGCACATCAACGCCGACATCCTTGGCATCGTGCTGCATGATCCGAAGCTGATCTGGTGGCGCGGGTTCATCGTGCTCGTGATCGAACTGATCGTGATCCTGTTCCTTTTCTATGCCTGCTACGTGTCGTTGCTGGACGACTTCGCGTTCCCGCGCTTGCGGGCAACCCCCGTGCTGCGCATTCCCTTCGTGTCCTGGCGGATTGCCATCATGTGCGCCTTCGGCTTCATGGCGCTGTTCACCTCTGCCTATCTCTACGTTCACATCCGCAAAGGGCTGGGCCTTCCGCTCCGATCCGACACCTTGAAGGAGGCCCAGAAGTGATCATCACAGGAAGTCTTATTATCGTATGCGGGATGCTGCTTCTGGGTGTCAGCGTCTATGTGGCGTTCGGCGCGGTCCTGATGTTCATCGCGCTGGTCGGGGATCAATCGATCACCGGCTACCTGCCCACCGGCTCCACCGGCATCCGGTCCCTGGTGCTGCTGGCAATTCCGCTGTTCATGATCGCCGGTGGCATCATGGAAAAAGGACGGATCGCAGCGCCGCTGGTAGCGCTGGCCGAACTGTTCATCGGTCACATCAAGGGCGGTCTCAGCGCTGCGGCGGTTCTGGCCTGCGGGGTGTTCGGGTCGATCTCGGGCGCCGCCAACGCGACGCTGACCTGCATCGGCTCGATCATGATGCCGCATCTGCGCAATGCCAACTACCCGCGCGGCCAATCGGCGGCGCTGCTGGTCTGTGCAAGCCCACTGGGCCTTCTGATCCCGCCCAGTTCGTCACACATCCTGTATGGCTGGATCGCCCAGCAGCACGTGCTGAAATGCTTCCTGTCAACGGTCATTCCGGCGATCATTCTGATCACCCTGCTGATCATCACCAACCAGTTCATGCTGCGCAAGTATGACAATATCGAGTTGAAAGAGCGTCCCAAGCCCTTCCTGCCCACACTGGGCCAGCAGGGGCGCCTTGCCGGCCCGGCACTGATGATGCCCTTCATCATTCTGGGCGGCATCTATGGCGGCATCATGACCCCGACCGAGGCCGCGGGGATTGCCGTGGTCTATGCCATCCCGGTTGCGATCTATTTCTACCGCGGCCTGACCTGGAGATCCCTGGCGCAGACCATCCAGAACTCGGGTGTGACCATCGGTGTCGTCATGGTGATGATCTTCATGGTCCTGATCGTCTCGGACAACCTGATCGCCCAGGGCGCGCCGCAACTGGCCAAGGACATGGTCTATTCGGTGTCGGACAATCCGATCGTCATCCTTCTGATGATCAACGTCGTCATGATCCTGATCGGGATGCTGATGGACGACATCTCGGGCCTGCTTTTGGCAACTCCGATCCTGTTGCCGATCGCACAGAGCACCGGCATGGACCCGATCCACTTTGCCGCCGTGATCGGTGTCAACCTTGGCATGGCCAATATCACCCCCCCGACAGCACCGCTGCTCTACCTCGGCGCCCAGGTGTGCGACACGCCGGTGTCGAAGATGCTCTGGCCGACCCTGTTGTTCATCGTCTTCGCCTGGCTGCCGACGCTGATCCTGACGACCTTCATCCCGGGGCTGGCGCTTTGGCTACCTAATCTTCTGCTCGGCTGACCAGCGCACCCCTCAGACGCAAAGGGGCGCCCGATTGCCGGGTGCCCCTTTGTTTTTGCGGGTGCGGTCGGTCATGAACCGCCACATCCGGGTTACTGGACGATCATCCAGGAATGAAGGCCGATGAACGCTGCGGTTGCTGCGACAAGCGAAGCGATGCCGACGATATCTGCTGCACGCCGTGTCATGGTGGTGCTCCTGAAGACTACGGATTTCGATATGCTGCACATATGACTGCCGACCCAAGCTGGCTACCAGCACTTCATGCATAGGCGCCATGCGCTGTTGGCAGACCCGGGCAGTCTCCGAGAACGCGGTTTGCGTCCATCGACGCCGACTGTGCAATCCCGGATGGCCATCGCGGTATGGTTTCAACGCTTCGACAGGCCTTCTCCCCGCGAATAGGGCCGGTTTGATTTGGAGTTTTCCGATTGGGTTTGATTGTTGAGCCGCAGCATGGAGACCGCAAGAATCTCAAACTCTGTCGCGGTATTTTTGTGCAGGAACTCCTTTGGGGATAGGTAGGCGAGCGCTGCATGCGGACGCGTGGTATTTTAGAGATATCGCCACTTCCCGATTTCGTCTCGGGCGTCGCGCAAAGAGATACAGATCATCATCGCAGGTTGCTGAAAGCGCTCCACCACCGGACGCCCCCATTTTGCACGGACCACCGCCTACCAGCACCCGAATCCATCATCCCGATGGAACCGGGCTTAACTTGCACGAACAATCAAACAGGACCAGTCACCTCGGATCCCGCCTATCGCCGCCCAGGCACCGCTCGCTGGCTCAACGGCTGCACAAGTTCCCGGTAGAGCCGGAGCCACCCCGGTCTCTCGTCGCAGAGGCGCACCATATGGCCGCGCAGGCGAATGCCGAGGTCCAGCCGCCGGGCGTTCATGTCGATCACCACCGGGTCGCCATTCTGCACGATCGCCAGCGGACCGCCCTCCGCAGCCTCGGGCATGACCTGTCCTTCGGTGATGCCGCTGCTGAGGCCGGAAAGCTCTTGACCTGAGACCCCGCATGGGCAGGCGTGGGACGTGTGACGACGGAACCGTAGCCGCGAGCTTCTTCCAGCTCCTGAAACGGGTACGCATCCGAGGTCGAACCGACCGGCGAAACGCCCGGCCGGAGGTGTTCGCCGACATCGAAAGCCTCCACACTCCGATGCGCAAGGACTTGAACAACGGCATGCCCTCGCCCGTTAAGTTCGCAATCAGATAGCAGAAACTGATCCCGGTGGGTGTCTGGGAAACTTGGGCCAACTCAGTCAGACGTATTACAGTCCGCTGAAATGGTCGCCTCCGTCAAACTCATCGCTACGCTCTCCCTTGTAGCATGAGCAGGTTTTCACTGGGTCAATACAATCCCTCAGGGAGCTGTCGGACGGCATGGGCTATGCCATCTGGCGACTCTGTCCCGCGCCATGCGGCGCTGGTCCGGACAACCCGCCAGCGCGCTTTTTTCGCCACCGATAAAGTCGTCAGCGATCGGCGCCGGGTGCCCCCCAGTTGGTGTTAGTTCTCCAGGTCTTCGTTGGCTTGGTCCTCGATCGCCTTGATGTGCGCGGCGTACTTGTTCAGCATGTGCAGCTTCATCACCTGACCAAGTCCTTCGCCGTCTCGAAGGCGCAGGGCTTCCATCATGCGGCCATGTTCTTCGATCGCCTGCGCCCAGCGGTCGTCGGACAGATTGACCATGAAGCGCGCGCGGCGCACCCGTGCCGCCAAAAGCTTGTGATGTGCTTCCAGAATGTCGTTGTTAGCGGCATGGATCAGGGCCTGGTGTATATCCTGGTTGGCCTGGAAATACGATGGCCGATCCCCTGCCTTGAAGGCCTTGACCATCGCAACGTGCCGCTCTTCGATCCATGTCATGCCTGCGGCATCGATATGCTCGCAAGCCAGTTCCCCGGCCAGTTGTTCGAGGCGCGCAATGACCGGAAAGGTGTTCTCCAACTCTTGCCGTGTCACAACTGCGACGCGGGCACCGCGGTTGGCTTGCAACACGACGAAGCCTTCCGACGCGAGCACCTTGAGCGCTTCTCGCAGCGGTGTGCGCGACACACCGAAGGACTCGCACAGCTCTTTCTCGGGCACCTTCTCGCCGGGCTTCAACGCGTCTTCCACCACGAGGTTGCGCAGCCTGTCGACGAGTTCTTCGTGCAGTGTAGGCCGTTTGATGGTTTCGGTCAGGGGCATGGTTTTCAACCTATTCGTCAATGGCCTGATCCAGCAACCGGGCAAGGTGCATCGCGCGGCGCGGGGTGCCATCGGCGATCTGGTGGCGACAGGAGGTACCGTTGGCGACGACAAGCGCGGCTTCCGGGGCCGCCGCAAGCGCCGGAAACAGATCGAGGTTCGCTATCCTGTACGAGACGTCGATGGTGTCGGGCGCATAGCCGAAGGCGCCCGCCATGCCGCAGCAACTGCTTTCGATCAGGGTAACCTCTGACTGCGGAATCCGGTTGAGCAGGTCGAGCAAGGGCGTCACAGCGTCATGAGCCTTTTGATGGCAATGGCCGTGGACATAGATCGGCTTGTTCAGGGGCTTCAGCGGCAGGTCGGGCCGCTGGACAAGGAACTCCTCGAAGGTCAGCGCGGACTGCGCCAGCGCCTCTGCCTCCGGGCCCGGACACAAGCCAAGGGATTCATCGCGGAACGTCAGAATCGACGAGGGCTCAAGCCCGATCAACGGGATGCCCTTCGCGACAGCCACCTTCGTCGTGTCGATCACCCGCGCCACCTCGGCCCTTGCCTCTTCGACACAGCCGACGGCCAGAAGCGTTCGCCCGCACTCCAGCGCCCGGCCCGAGTCATCTTGCGCAACCGCGACCCGCAGACCTGCTGCACGCAAGACGCGCACGGCGGCGCGCAGGTTTTCCGGCTCGAAATACCTGTTGAAGATATCGGCGAACAGCAGGACATCCGGGTTAGCATCCCGCGCCTCGTCATCGCGGAAAGGGTTTGAAGACCACTCCGGAAGATCGCGGCGGTGCGAAATGCCGGTGAGCGCTTCCGTCAGCTTGCGCACCGGCCCGATCCTGTTGCGCAGGTTGATCAGCCACGCGAATTTCGCAGCCGTTGCCGCATAGCGCGGCAGGTAGCCGACCATCTTGTCGGCCAGCGTCATCCCCCGGTCCTTGCGCCGTGCGGCCAGCACTTCGATCTTCATGCGCGCCATATCCACGCCGGTGGGACATTCGCGCCGACAGCCCTTGCAGGACACGCAGTACTTCAGGGTGTCGGCCATCGCATCGGATGCCAGCCCGCCGGGCATCTGGCCGCTGATCGCAAAGCGCAGGGTGTTGGCGCGTCCGCGCGTCGCATCACGCTCGTTGCGGGTGGCGCGGAAGGACGGGCACATGACCCCGCCCTTCAGCTTGCGGCAGGCACCATTGTTGTTGCACATCTCGACCGCGCCCTGAAACCCGCCCCCGGCACCCGGCCATGCCGACCAGTCGAGCACGGTTTTGAAATCGGGCACAGCGTAGTCGGGGCCATAGCGAAAGACCCGGCGGTCATCCATGGCCGGCGCCTGTACGATCTTTCCGGGGTTCATCAGACCGTTTGGGTCGAAGCGCGTTTTCACCTCTTCAAAGGCCGACACGATGCGCGCGCCGAACATCTTCTCGTGGAATTCCGAGCGCGCGATCCCGTCGCCATGTTCCCCGGAATGCGAACCCTTGTAGCGCTTGACCAGATCGAAGCACTCCTCCGCGATCGCCCGCATGGACTTGACGTCCTTGTCCTGCCGCATGTTGAGGACGGGACGCACATGCAGACAGCCGACCGACGCATGGGCATACCATGTGCCCTTGGTGCCGTGCCGCGCGAAGATCTCGGTCACGCCTTGGGTGTAGTCGGCAAGATCGGGCAGCGCGACGGCGCAATCCTCGACAAAGGAGATCGGCTTGCCCGCCTCTTTCATCGACATCATCACGTTCAGGCCCGCCTTGCGGTATTCGGCAATGGCGTTCTGCAAGGCGGCGTCAGTCACCGGAACGACGCCGCCCCAACGGTCGCCCGCACCGGAAAAGGCAAAGCCGTGATCGCCCATCATCTGCGCCAGTTCTGCAAGCTTGGCGGCATTGGCCTCTGCACTGCCGTTCGCGAATTCGACAAGAAGAAGCGCGGCAGGGTCGCCTTCGACGAAGGCCTCGATGGTCTTGCGGAACAATGGGATCTCGCGGCCCAATGCAATCATCGTGTCGTCGATCAACTCGACAGCCTGCGGTGTCAGCGTGACAAGATGCTGTGCGGCCTCCATCGCGGCATAGAAAGTCGGGAAATGGCAGACGCCGATGACCTTCTCTCCCGGAAGATGGGCCAGGCTCAACTCAAGCTCAGTGAAATAGGCCAGCGTCCCTTCCGAGCCGACCAGCAGATGCGCCATGTTCACATCCGCGCCGGTCAGCGCGTCTATGTTGTAGCCGCCCACCCGGCGCTGCACGGCTGGAAAGCGTGCGGCGATTTCATCCGCCTCGCGCCGTCCCAAGGCACGCATGTCGCTGACCAGATCGGCATAAGGCCCCAGCGCAGGATCATCCCGGTTGAACTGCGCTTTCGTCCCGTCCGGAAGAATGGCCGAGATCGCACGCACGTTGTCCCGCATGATGCCATAGCGCAGGGACTTGCCGCCCGATGAATTGTTCGCGGCCATGCCCCCAAGCGTGCAGCGCGAGGCGGTGGAAGGATCGACCGGAAACCACAGACCGTGCGGCTTCAGCGCCCGGTTCAACTCGTCCAGAACCAGGCCGGGCTGCACCCGTGCGGTGAGGCTTTCGGTGTCGATGTCCAGGATGTGGTTAAGGTGGCGCGTGTTGTCCAGCACAATGGCGCGGTTGACCGTCTGCCCGCATTGCGACGTGCCGCCACCACGGGGAAGGATTGGCGTGCCCTCTTCGCCCGCGATGGTCATGGTCGCCTCGATGTCCCCTACCGACCGTGGCACAACCACGGCCTCTGGCACCATCTGATAGATCGAAGCATCGGTTGCATACCGCGCACGCGCAGCGGCATCGGCCATCACATCGCCTGCGACAGCGGCACGCAAACGGCTGGAAAGACGGGTATTTTCACGCATGAGTCTGTGGGCCTCCCCCATCGTGGCTTTGATTTCATTGCCGAATTTGACGGTTGACTGAATTATGAATTCATAATTACATTTTGACAACAGTTGATCGCGCCGACCATCGGCGCCTGGGAGAGGATCAAATACGATGCGTCAGGCTGGAAGGCATTTCTTGCAAATTCCGGGGCCAAGCGCGGTGCCCGACCGCATCCTGCAGGCCATCGGCCAGCAAACCATTGACCATCGGGGGCCGGATTTTGCCGCTGTCGGCAAGAAGGCTCTTGAGGGGATGAAGTCGATCTTCAAGACAGATCAGAATGTGTTCATCTTCCCCTCCTCAGGCACCGGCGGGTGGGAGGCCGCGCTGGTGAACACGCTGTCACCCGGCGACAAGGTTCTGATGTTCGAAACCGGTCACTTCGCAGCGCTGTGGAGCAAAACGGCGCGCAAGATCGGGTTTGAGCCGGAGCTTCTGGAAGGCGACTGGCGCGGCGGCGCCGAGCCGGACCGCATCGAAGCACGGCTGCGGGCGGACACCCGCCACGAGATCAAGGCGGTTTGCGTGGTCCACAACGAAACCTCGACGGGGTCAGTGTCGCCCATCGCCGAAGTGCGCAAGGCCATCGATGCCGCCGGGCATCCGTGCCTGCTGATGGTGGATTCCATATCCGGCCTGGCCTCGATCGATTTCCGCTTTGATGACTGGGGCGTCGATGTCTGTGTGTCCGGATCGCAAAAGGGGCTGATGCTGCCTCCGGGGCTGAGCTTCAACGCGGTCAGCGCGAAAGCGCTGGAGCATGCGAAAACCACCACGATGCCGCGCAGTTACTGGGATTGGCACGACATGGTGGGTCCGAATGCGACCGGCTATTTCCCCTATACGCCGGGGACCAACCTGCTCTACGGCCTCAATGAAGCCATCGACATGCTGCACGAGGAAGGCCTGGACAATGTCTTTGCCCGCCATGCCCGCCACGGGGCGGCGACACGGGCGGCGGTTCAGGCCTGGGGGCTTGAAACCCTGTGCGCGCGTCAAGGCCAGGAATCTGGCGTGCTGACGGCGGTCATGCTGCCCGACGGGCATTCGGCGGATGCCTTCCGGGCGACGACCCTCAAGCATTATGACATCTCGCTGGGCAACGGGTTGTCGAAGGTCGCCGACAAGGTGTTCCGCATCGGACATCTTGGGGATTTCAACGACCTGATGCTGATGGCAACGCTGTCGGGCGTTGAAATGGGACTGGCCAAGACTGGCATTCCGCACCAATCCGGCGGGGCGCAGGCCGCGATGGAGTATCTCAAGACACCGCACTGATTGCGGAACACCGCAGAAAATACCTCTGAAATGGAGTATCATGGGACGGGAAAACCGCTCTCTGCCCCGGTCCTTCCTGGACCAATTCCACTGCCCAAAGGTGTCCCCCGCGCGCCGTCCATCTGCGCGCGGGCCACCTGATTTCCAGAAAGCCCTGACATGAACCTCGACTTCGCCAATGCCCTGATCGCCGCAGCCCTGGACCATCGCCGTGCAAATGACATGAACCCGCTGACAATCGCCGTGATCGACGCTGGCGGGCATCTTGTGGCGCTGCAACGCGAAGACGGCACCAGTAATCTTCGCCCCGAGATCGCGCAGGGCAAGGCCAAAGGCGCGGTTGCCATGGGTCTGGGATCCCGCGCACTTTTTACTCGCGCGCAGGAACAGCCGTATTTCATCGACGCGATGAACGCGCTCAACGGGGGCCAACTTGTTCCGGTTCCCGGCGGCGTCCTGATCGAACGCGATGGCGTTCTGATCGGGGCCATCGGGATCACCGGCGACAGTTCGGACAATGATGAACGCTGCGCAGTCACGGCTATCGAGCAGACCGGATGCACCGCCAAAACCGGGTAGGCCCTGCCCCGCGCAACGCCCCCCCGGATCGGCAAGGCGCCTTCTACCACTCCACCGCTTTCCGGATCATGTTCAGCGCCATGAAGATCAGGAACATCGCGAAGTACCGCTTCAGCGGTCGGGGGTCTGCGCGATGCGCCAGCCGGACTCCCAAGGGTGCTGTCAGCAAGGTCATCCCCACGATGATTGCAAAGGCAATCAGGTTGACCACGCCGACCGTGTAGGGCGGCAGGTCAGTTGACGGCGGATTGACGAACAAGAACATCACTACCGACGGCACAGCGATCAACACGCCAAACCCGGCCGCAGTCGCAACGGCCTGATGAATTGGCCGACCAAACAACGTCTGAAGCGTGACCCCGAAGGCACCGCCCCCAATGCCCATGACAACAGACAGCCCCCCGACGGCCACGGCCAGACCATTGCGCAGCGCGCCGCGTGGCATGGCTTTGCCCAGACGCCAACTGTCCCGCGACAGCAGCATGTAGCTTCCGACCAGCAACGCCAGAACGCCGAAGACGCCTTGCAGAACAGAAGTGCGCAGAACGGTGGTTACGGAAACGCCAAGGATGGCCCCCGCCACGATACCCGGTGCCCAACCTTTCAGGATGTCCCATTGGACAGCACCCTTCCGGTTATGGCTGGCGACCGACCGAAACGAGGTCACGACGATTGTGGCAAGCGACGTCGCGATGGAAACCTGCATGATGTAGTCGCCCCCGTAGCCCAGGGACGAAAACGCATAGTAGAAGGCCGGCACAAGGATGATGCCGCCACCGACGCCCAGCAGGCCGGCAAGCACGCCGGCCATCGCACCGATGGCCACGAGGAATGCCAGCAATGGCACCGTTTCAGATAGGTCGGGCACGCTTGCTCCCCAAGGCTGCGCCACAAGGGTCAAGGCGTGCCACGACCCGGAGTCGTGGCAGGGTCACACGACCTTGACGTTCAGGGTCCCGACACCTTCGATCGACGCTTCCATGACGTCGCCGCTGACCACTGCGTTCACACCCGAAGGCGTGCCCGCCATGATGACGTCACCGGCTGCCAGATCAAAATACTCCGACAGGTAGGAGATCATTTCCGGCACCTTCCAGATCATCTGGTTCAGGTCGCCTTCCTGCCGCAATTCGCCATTCACCAGAAGCGCCACACGCCCCTGATCGGGATGACCGACAGCCGAGACAGGGCGCAACGGGCCGACCGGACCCGAACGCTCAAAGGCTTTGCCGATCTCCCACGGACGCCCCATTTTCTTCATCTGGCCTTGCAGGTCGCGGCGGGTCATATCAAGCGACACGCCGTATCCCCAGACATGGTCCAGCGCTTCGTCCAGCGGAATATTCGTGCCGCCGGATTTCAAGCCGACCAGCAGTTCCACTTCGTGATGCACGTCCGAGGTATGCGGCGGATAGGGAAACTCCCCCGACGCATCCAGGTTGTTGGGGTTCTTCTGGAAAAAGAACGGCGGTTCACGATCGGGATCGTGGCCCATTTCCACGGCATGCGCTGCGAAGTTGCGGCCGATGCAATAGACGCGCCGCACCGGGAAGTCTCCACCACCCTCGGTCGGGATGACATGCACCTGCGGCGCGGGAATCACATAATCGGACATTACTTTCCTCCTGAGCGTTTGATTTCCAGGTTCCGGTTTCGGAACCGTCGAACCGATGGGGACACACGTCGCACTCCACCCGGCTTGACGCGGCCAATGTCATTTTATTCGAAGCGTATGCGCGGGATTTGCAAGCCGTCGCAACCGCCGCAATGCCAACCATTTTCGCGATTGGTTCAAGCTGTCAGTGCGGTCTGTCGTCCTCCGAAACGCTCTCGGGCAACACGCGAGAGTACACGGAATGCAGATGACGCCGCATTGCGCTGGCAGCAAGATCCCCCTCTCCGGCAGTGATGGCCTCCACGATCTCGTCGTGCTCGCGGAAACTGGAATAGTTGGCATCCGGCCCGTAAGTTTCACGCGGCTGTCCCCAGACAATGGATCGCCGCACCGAGTTCAACGTTTCAAAAAAGTACAGGAACAGCTGGTTCTGCGTGGCGCGGGCGATTGCGTGGTGCAGGTTGTTGTCCCACGCCTCATAGGTGCGCCAATCCACGGCGTTCCGGCACTTGTCGGCGCAGAGTTTCATCTGTTCGCGGTCGGATTTTCGGGCGTGCAATGCCGCCAGTCGGCTGAGTTCCGGTTCGACATTCAGGCGGACCGCCACCACCTGTTCGGGCTTAATCAGGTCGCGCAGATAGGTAACGTCCTGAAGATTGAGCACGGGCCGCGCCCCGACAAAGGTGCCCCGCCCAACATGGCGCCAGATGCGGCCCTGGGCTTCGAGTTCGGACAGCGCCTTGCGCATCTGGTTCCGCGTCGTCCCCAGCCGCTTGCATAGTTCGCGTTCGGGCGGGATGCGGTCATTGTGCCGGTATCCCGCGTTGTCGATGAGGTCGCGCAGTCTCTGCGAGAGGTCGTTCGTCTCGGCCATTTGTCCGCCCAATTCGGTGATTGGTTGATTGATCCAATCTCTGACTCGTTCAAATTATATGCAAGGAGTGTGGCGGTGAGTCGCAGGCTTTCTTGCGTAACCGCTACAGAAATCAGCACGAGGGAGGATTGCCGAGTGCGACTGGCAACAGTTTCCGTGGACGGGCAAGAGGTTTGCGCCGCGGTTTTGAACAACGAGAAATTGATGGATATCGCTAAGGCGGCGCAGGGTCTGAAAGGTCCCGGCGCCGACGCGCTTCAAGCGGCCTCGATGCTGGGCCTTATCGAAGGCGGGGCTGATGCGCTTTCGGCGCTTCGGGAACTGGTGGCCGACGCCGAGGCCGGCAAACACACCGACGCCATTGTCCCGGCGGACGCCGTGTTGCAGGCGCCGATTCCGACACCGCGAAAGAACGTCTTTTGTGTCGGCCGGAACTATGCCGAGCATATCGCGGAGGGCGACCGGGCTCAGAAACAGAACGTCGGCGTGACCGAACATCCGGTCTTCTTCACCAAGCCGCCGACCTCGATCGTGCCACCCGATGGTGACGTCCTGATCTTTCCGCAGGTGTCCACCAGCATCGACTACGAGGTCGAACTGGCTGTTGTGATCGGCAAGCCCGGACGGAATATTTCCAAGGCAGACGCCATGGATCATGTGTTCGGCTACACGATCCTGAACGACATCACCGCGCGGGACATCCAGCGCCGTCACGGTGGCCAGTACTTCAAGGGCAAGGGGCTCGACGGCTCCTGCCCGCTTGGACCCTGGATCGAAACCGCAGACGCGATTGCCGATCCGCATGCACTGTCGATCGGGCTCAAGGTCAACGGTGAACAGCGTCAGGAGGGCAAGACCGCGGACATGATCTTCGACATTCCGACCCTTATTGCGGCCTTGTCCGAAGGGCTCACGCTGCAACCTGGCGACATCATCGCCACCGGCACCCCGTCGGGCGTCGGCTACGCCATGGACCCACCGAAGTTTCTCAAAGACGGCGACACGGTGGTTTGTGAAGTTTCAGGGATCGGCACGCTCAGCAACTCTGTGCGCGCCGTATAAGGGTCTCTTCCTCGCCATCGCGTGGCTTGAGGGAAAGATACATCAAAGGACCAATGGGAGGACCTAACACCATGATGAAAAGAAGAGCATTTACAGCCTCGGTGCTGGCGGCCGTGCCGGCAATGTGCCTGATGGGGGCAACCGCCTTCGCGCAGGACTTGCGCGAGATCACCTTCGTTCAGCCAAGCCCGTCCGCGATCAACTCGTTCCCGGTTTTCGTCGCGATAGGCGAAGGCTATTTCGCAGAAGAAGGACTGGATGTGACCGTCGAGGCCATCAACGGCTCTGGCGCGGTCCTGCAGGCCTTGTCCGCAGGTCAGGCCCACTTCGGACGCCCTGGACCCGGCCCGCTGATCGCCGCCCGGTCGCGTGGTGTGGACGCCGTGCACATTTACAACGTGGCGGCCCGCAGCAACTTCGGCATCTCGGTGGAGGAAAATTCCGATTACCAGAACATCGAGGAACTGCGCGGCAAGATTATCGGCACCGGCACCGCCGATGGCGCAGAAGTGGGCTTTGCCCGCAACGTGATGAGCAGCGCGGGCATGATCGCTGGCGAAGACTTTGAGTTCCTCACCGTCGGCGATGGCGGACCCGCAACCGCCGCCTTCCTGAACGACGAAATCGAGGCCTATTCCGCCTCGACCGCCGACACCGCCATCCTGAACCAGCGCGGCATGAAGGTTCGTGACATCACGCCCGCCGAATTCGGACGCTTCTTCGGCAACGGTATTGCAACCATGGCCGACACCATTGCCAACGACCGCGAACTGGTCGAGGCCTGGAGCCGGGCCTTCGCCCGTGGTCACGCCTTCGCACTGGACGATGCCAATCGGGAAGCCGTGCTGGCGCATCTTGCGGCTGGCAACCCGCAGGAAGGCGAAGATCCAGAATTCCAGTCGGCTTTGTTCGATGCTGTCCGCTCCAAGACGATCCCGCCCGAAGGCAGCCCGCATCTGGGTTGGTATCCGGCAGAGGTTTGGGCCGAATGGCAGGATGCCCTTGTGGCCGGCGGCGAGATTTCGGCACCGCTCGATGACCTGGATGCGGCCTGGACCAACGAGTTCGCAGCCATTGGCAGCGAGGCCGCCGGCGGATGAACGCTGAATTGGCAACTGATTACTCCGGCGCGCCTGTAGGCGCGCCGATTTATGAGCTGACCAATGTCAGCAAGACTTATGCGCGCAACCTGGTGGTCGCGCTGGAGAAGGTCGATCTGACCCTCAAAAAGGGCAGCTTCACGTCCGTCATCGGATCGAGCGGCTGCGGTAAATCCACCCTTCTGAAAGTCATGGCAGGTCTGATTCCGCCCACCCAGGGCCGGGTCGTCCTGCAGGGCAAGCCTGTGACCGGCCCCCGCCGCGACATCGGGATGATGTTCCAGCAGGCGACCCTCTTTCCATGGAAGACCGCCGTCGAGAACATCGTGCTGCCGATCGAAATCCGCGACGGCAAGGCCGCCGCCAAGAAAGCCATGGACAAGGCGCATGAGCTTCTGGACATCGTGGGACTGAAGGGGTTCGAAAACGTCTATCCGAATGAGCTGTCGGGTGGCATGGCGCAACGCGCCTCGATCTGCCGGATGCTGATCACCGAACCTGCCGTGCTGCTGCTGGATGAACCGTTCAGCGCACTGGATGAGTTGTCGCGAGACATGATGAACATGGAATTGCAGCGCATCTGCATGGAGCAGAACGCGACGGCCTTCCTCGTCACACATTCCATTCAGGAAGCCGTGATCCTGTCCGACGACATCGTCGTGATGAAACCGCGTCCGGGCCGGATTGCCGAGATCGTGAAGGTCGACCTGCCGCGCCCACGCACGCTCGACATGATGACGACGCCGAAATTCGGCGAAATCGTGGACCATATCCGCGGCATGCTGGACAAGGGAGAGGACATGTGACCGAGTTTCAGACCAATCAGCCCGCCGACGTAGAGACGGTGCAGGACACTGTATGGGTCCAGGAAATCGCCTTCATCGACTCCGTTCCGCGTTCCATCGCCATGACATTCGTCTTCGTGATGTTCATCGGCACCTGGCAACTGGTAACGAGCTTTGGACTTGTGTCCCCGATCATCCTGCCAACCCCGCTGGAAACGTTGAACGACATGATCTTCGTGGGCAAGAACCTTTTGACCGGCGGCTACATGCTCACCTCGCTCTGGATCACAATCAAGGAAGTGATCTATGGTTTCGCGCTGGCCATTGCGATCGGGTTCTCGCTGGGCGTTCTGGTCGGGGAAACGGCCTTCGGCGAAAAAGCCGTGATGCCGTATCTGGTCGCGATCGACACGATGCCGAAGGTGGCATTCGCCCCACTTTTCGTCGCCTGGCTAGGCTTTGGCATCGAATCCAAAGTCGCCCTGGCCGCTTTCATCGCGACATTCCCCATCGTCGTGGGAACTGCGGCCGGTCTGCACGCTGCGGATGAAAACGCGCGGATGCTATTCAAGACCATGGGGGCGAGCCGGATGCAAACCCTGATCAAGATGAAGCTGCCCACGGGCCTACCGCAGATCTTCACAGGTGTGAAAATCGGCGCCGTCGGCGTCATGGCCGGCGCCATCACGGGGGAATTTCTGGGTGGCGGCAAGGGCTTTGGCGAGTTGATCCGGGTCGCGGCCTCGCAGCTCAACACCCCCCGGGTGTTTTCGCTGATCCTCTATCTCAGCCTTGTCGGACTGGCGTTGTACCTGCTCGTGCAGTGGACCCAGCGCAAGGTTGTCTTCTGGCACAAGGAAAGGGTGGGCGCTGGTGAGCACTGAGCTTTCTCCCATTGCCGTCAACCGCCTGCGCGCGTTCGTTGCGCAGGCGCTCGGATCGCGCGGCGTCGTCGTGACGGATGCGGAAACGGTCGCTTCCCTCATGGTTGAAGCGGACATCTACGGCTACGGCACCCATGGCGTCTTTCGTCTGCGCCAGTACCTTGCCCGGCTTGCGGGGGGCGGCTGCAACCCGGCCCCCAATATCACCGTCGCACAGGAAACCGTCGCCACGGCGGTGATCGACGGGGATGACGGTCTGGGGCATCTGTCCATGGCCGCCGCCCGCGATCTGGCCATCGAGAAGGCCAGGGCGGTCGGTGTCGGTTGGGTGGGCGTGCGGCGTGGCAACCACGCAGGCCCGCTGGCGCTCTATGTCCGTCCGCAGGCCGAGGCTGGGTTGCTGGGCTTTTCGGCCGCCGTGGGCAGTGCCAACCACGTGCCCCCCTATGGCGGCACGGATCTGCTCATCGGCACCAATCCGATAGCTTTTTCCGCACCTTCCACCGGGCCTGATCCCTTTGTCTTCGACATGGCGACCACTGTCGCTGCCATGGGCAAGATCAAGACGCTGTTGCAACAGGGTGAACCCATGCCGGAGGGCTGGATGGTTGGCCGCGACGGGCAACCCCTGACCGACCCTGCCCGCAAGTCCGAAGGCTTCCTTCTGCCAATCGGCGGTCCCAAGGGGTACGGATTGTCGCTTGCGATCGGCCTGCTGGCCGGGGTGCTGAACGGCGCGGCCTTCGGGTCAAACGTGGTGGATTTCACCAAGGATACGACGTCTTCCACGAACACGGGGCAATTCGTCGTGGCCATTGACCCGGCAGCCTTTGGGCTGAACGGCGATTTCGCGGAAGTCGCGGCTCGGGTCTTTTCCGAGATGCGCGCCTCTACCCCGCTGCCCGGCCATGACCCTGTGCGCATACCGGGGGATGGCAAGACCGCCATGGCCGAGATGCGCCGCAAGACCGGGTTGACTCTGAACCCGGCCCTGCGCCGGGATCTGAACGCCTTGGCGGCGGATTGCGGGATTGCCCTGCCCTTTGCGGACGACAAGATCGGCTAAAAGCTTCCGTCCTGGTCCCGAATACCGCAAGATTGGTCCCGAGATGTGATCTTCAACCGACTGTGCAAGCTGCGGAGAGCCGAAGGTCATTTCCCGGCAACGGCGGTACTCCGGCTCAGGACCAAGCGATCCGCTCCAGGATCAATGTGCCCTGGAAAACAGCGGTCATGGCTGACGAAAGGCACCGCAGTGACCGTGCAATGGTATTGGCAGCATCAGCGACACTGGCCAAGGCCTGCGGCACAACGTGGTTGGCCATTCCAACCTGTGCATCCACGGGTTCCGGAACACCGTCGCTCTTCCAGTCATTCAGCAAGTCAGGTCCTGAAGAGCAGACTTCTGCCGCCGTCAATAAAATCGATATTTTAATTTAATTGACTATTTATCGATGCCGTCCTCTTGTCAGGGAGGACTACACATGCGTTTCACCATCAAATATCTAGCATTCTGCACCGCAATGGCGGTTTCTGCGCTTGGTGCCCATGCCGAGGAATACCGGATCGGAACCGCCAGCGTTGGCGGTGCCTTTTTTCCCATCGGTCAGGGGATTTCGAACCTGGTCAACAAATACTCCGGTAGCGATATCACCATGGTGCCCATCGTCACCCAGGGCTCGGTCCAGAACCCGCGCCTTGTGGCGATGGGCGAGGTCGAACTTGGCATCACCAATGCCAACCTTGCCGCCGATGCCGTGGCCGGACGCGGTGCCTATGATGGCAATCCGCTTGATCTGAAGGCACTGGGGCCACTGCACCCGTCTGTGCTGCACATGGTGGTGGCCGACGGGTCCGACATCCAGAGCTTTGCTGATCTCAAGGGCAAGCGCGTGGCGGTCGGCCCGGCGGGCGGTGGCACCATGGGCTTTCTGCAGAACATCCTGCCGGTCCATGGCATGACCCTTGACGATATCACGCTCAGTTTCCTCAGCTACGGCGATGGCTTCAGCCAGTTGTCCGATGGGAACGTCGATGCGGCGCTTTCCCTGTCTGGTTATCCGGCGGCGGCGGTGATGCAGGCCTCCGCTTCGGGCAAGTTGCGGATGATCGCCAAGGAAAGCGATATGCTGGCCCAGGTTATGGCCGGAAATCCGGCCTACAGCACATACGAAATCCCGGCCGAAGTCTATGACATGGCCGGCCCCGCGACGGTGCTGGGCGTCACCAACATGTTGATCGTGCCGACCGATATGGATCCCGCCATCGTCGAATTCATCGCTGCGGCGGTCTACGATCATCTGGACGAATTTGCGGCGGAAAACGCCAATGCCAAGCAGATCGACAAGGCGCGCGCGCAGCAACTCTCGATCGGGTTGCATGACGGTGCGGCCGTGTACTTCTCAAAATGATCCCGCGGGCGGGGCTTTGGCCCTGCCCCCTTTCCCTGGCCTCCCAATCCGGAAGGAAGGCACCATGACGGAACTGCGCGACATTCTCACGCCTGTGCGGGCACTCTCAGTGGTGGCCTTTGGCTTCGGCCTATCATCTGCTGATCGTGTCCGGCGTGATTTCCATGTCGACCATGGAAATGCGCCTCACCCATCTGATGCTGGCACTGTTCCTGTTGTTTGCCCGCAAACCCAAGACGCCTGCGTTAAAAGGCAACCGGATCGCGCAGGGTGTGGAGGCCGTGCTGATCGGGGCCGCCCTGCTGGCCAGCATCTGGCTGTTGAGCCGCTGGAAGGCTATCGCCTTTTCCGGTGGCATGACCAACCAGCAGGACTACTGGGCCGGGCTTGTCATCGTGGTGCTGGTGTTCGAAGCCGCGCGTCGTGGCATCGGCTTGATCCTTGCCGCGATCACCCTGACCTTTTTCATCTACCCCTTTGTCAGCCCCATGCTGCCGGGCATCCTGAATGGCCGAGGCTACGGGCTTGAACGGGTCGTCACTTTCCTGACCACAGACACGCAAGGGATCTACGGTATCCCGATCGGGGTTGCGGCCACCTACATTGTCACCTTCACCATCTTCGGCGCCCTGCTCTCGCGGCTTGGTGCGGGCGATTTCTTCTTCGAGATATTCTTCCGCCTGACCCGGGGCATGCGCGCGGCTTCAGCGAAATCGGCGGTGCTGTTTTCGTCGCTGATCGGCATGGTATCCGGATCCGCGGCAGGCAATGTCGCCGTCACCGGAACGCTGACCATCCCGTTGATGAAACGCGAAGGCTACCAGCCGCACGAGGCCGCCGCCGTGGAAGCCGTGGCCTCGACCGGTGGGCAGATCATGCCGCAGGTGATGGGGGCTGCCGCCTTCATCATGGCCGAGGTTGTGGGCGTGTCCTATACGGAGGTGATGGCCACGGGCCTTCTGCCCGCGCTGCTGTTCTTCACCACGGCCTTTATCGTCGTTCACCTGCGGGCCGTGCGCAGCAAGATCGAACCAGTCACCGCCCGCTCAACGGATCCTCGCTCCACCGCCCGTGTCCTATGGGACGGGATGCCCTTCATCGTGGCCTTCGTGCTTCTGCTGGGCATGATGTTGCTAGGGTACTCCCCCTTCAAGGCGTCGCTTTGGGCGATAGTCGCGATGATCGCCGTCACGGTGCTCTGGACCCGTCGCCTTGACCGTAAGTTGATCGGCCGGATCGCGGGGGCTGTCACCGAAGGCGCGTCCAACGTTGTGACGATCTCGGCGGCTTGCGCGGCTGCTGGGATCATCGCCGGGGTGCTCGGCCTGACTGGCCTTGGCTCAAAGATCGCCGTGCTGATCGATCTAGGCTCGGGCAGCAATCTGGTGATTGCGCTGGTGCTGACCATGGTGGTGTCGATCATCCTTGGCATGGGCCTGCCGACCACCGCCGCCTACCTGATCCTGGCCACCGTGGTCGCCCCGGCGCTGGTGAAGATGGGCGTTCCCGTCCTGACCGCGCATTTCTTTGTCTTCTATTTCGGCTGACTCTCGACCATCACGCCACCCGTGGCACTGGCCGCCTATGTGGCCGGAGGGATCGCGGAGGCGGATATCAACAAATGCGGCTGGACCGCCGCCGCCTATGCCGCGCCCAGTTTCCTTTTGCCTTTCGCCTTTGCCTTCGGGCCCGGTTTGCTGCTTCAGGGCGATCTCGTCCAGAACCTCGCCGCCGTGATCACCGGAACTCTTGGGGTGATGGCCATTGCCGTGGCGGTGATCGGCGTACTCATCCAGCCGCTTGGGCTTTCGGGTCGGCTGGTGGCCGCGCTGGCGGGGGTCCTCCTGCTGTTTCAGGATTTTACCACCGCCGCAGCGGGCATCGCATTACTGGGCGGCCTTTAAGCCATCTCCAGGTTTCGCGCAGAGCAGCGCACCGTTTAGGACAAGCAAAGGACCAAAGCCATGAAGGAATTTCGCCGCGTCGTCACCGGGCATGATGCCATGGGAAAAGCGATCATCGAGAGCGATACGACTGCCACGCAGTATCTCGAACGGCCCAACCGCCCCGGCGTGCGGCTGACCACCTTCTGGATCTCCAATGGCACCCCGGCCGAATACGACGGTGCCACCGAAACCTGCACCGGCGAATTCATCCTGCACCCGCCCGCCATGGGAAGCGTGTTCCGCTGTATCGAGTTCCAGCCGGAAGATCCCGAAGTGATAGCTAAGCTCGATGGCCCTGCCGCCTTTGCCGAGATGGGGGCTGCGGCCAATATCGTGCAAGGCGCGCGCCATCCCTTCATGCACCGCACCGATAGCGTCGATTACGCGCTGGTTCTGAGCGGCGAGATCTGGATGCTGATGGATGAGGAAGAAGATGACGTCTTGCTCAAGGCCGGCGACGTAGTGATCCAGCGCGGCACCAACCATGCCTGGTCAAACCGGGGCACCGAAACCTGTATCATCATGTTCGTACTCAATGATGGCGTCACACGGCGCGATGCCGAAGGGCCAGAACGGACCGGCATCCCAACCCGGTCGGGTGGATGATCCTCGGCGCACCGCCCGTGGGATTGCTCGGGTGACAACGCAAAAGCCCGGATGTTCATGATCGAGCCGCTTCCAGAGACCTCTTCCGCCGCACCGCCAGCCGCCGTGTCTGCCACGCAGGGCGCCTATCAGGCGATCCGCCAGATGATCATCACCGGCGAGCTGGCTCCGGGCGAGAAGCTGAAGATCGAGCATCTCAAGGACCGGATGAACACCGGTGCCTCGCCGATCCGCGAGGCGCTGACCCTGCTGGTCTCGGACCAGCTGGTCGAACGGCTAGGCCAGCGCGGCTTTCGCGCAGCCCCGGTCAGCCAGGAGAATTTCGGCGAGATCCTGAAACTGCGCTGCGCGCTGGAGG
>NZ_JBFBVU010000113.1:0-297 GCF_040689105.1 Meridianimarinicoccus marinus | reverse complement strand
TCGTGAAGCGTCAGAAGAACGACCGCGCGGATGCTGAAGCCATCGCGGAGGCAGCCATGCGCCCGACGATGCGGTTCGTAGCGGTCAAGAGTGCTGAGACACAGGGTCGTGCGGTGGCATTTCGGACGCATCAATGTTTGCTCCGGCAGCGCACGCAGCTCATCAATGCCCTCCGAGGGCACTTGGCCGAGGTCGGGCTGGTGGCGCCGAAGGGACCAGCGAGCCTGAAGATTCTTGAGAACGCACTGGCAGACCAGACCAGCAATCTCCCCGGCCCGGTCCGAGTGATGGGAGCAA
>NZ_JBFBVU010000112.1:0-299 GCF_040689105.1 Meridianimarinicoccus marinus | reverse complement strand
ACCATGGCTCTGGCCTTGCCGGTGTCGGGATCGAACAGAAAGACCGTGGACTGGTGGTTGATGATCCCGCGCTTTTCAAGGTTGTTGGGCCAGTAGCCGCCCGCCTTCAGGCCCAGCGTCAGCCCGGCCCGGTCGAAACCGCCCTTGAAGCCGTAGAGCGCGTCTTCGTGGCCGATGGCCTCGCGCACCACGGGGAAGTTGTAGGCCTCGCCGGAGGCCATCGCGGCAAAGACCTTCTCGACCGCGGCAAAGGCCGCGTCGCGCGTCATCAGGTCGGCAATGTCGCGTTCGGGTACGAT
>NZ_JBFBVU010000111.1:0-299 GCF_040689105.1 Meridianimarinicoccus marinus | reverse complement strand
ACCATGGCTCTGGCCTTGCCGGTGTCGGGATCGAACAGAAAGACCGTGGACTGGTGGTTGATGATCCCGCGCTTTTCCAGGTTGTTGGGCCAGTAGCCGCCCGCTTTCAGGCCCAGCGTCAGCCCGGCCCGGTCGAAACCGCCCTTGAAGCCGTAGAGCGCGTCTTCATGGCCGATGGCCTCGCGCACCACGGGGAAGTTGTAGGCCTCGCCGGAGGCCATTGCGGCAAAGACCTTCTCGACCGCGGCAAAGGCCGCGTCGCGCGTCATCAGGTCGGCAATGTCGCGTTCGGGTACGAT
>NZ_JBFBVU010000110.1:0-312 GCF_040689105.1 Meridianimarinicoccus marinus | reverse complement strand
ACCGCAGGCCAGAGCACCTCTCTGACATCTCTGTTCAGCTATGCAGATGTTGACAATGACATCGTCTCGTTTGCGGTTAGGGATCGCGAGTTGGGCGGCGGCTATCTGACCAAGAATGGTATCAAGCAGGCTGAAAACCAGCTCTTCGACCCGGTCCCGATCGGCGAAATTGACCAATGGGCATTTGTTGCCGGTGCGGCAGGCTCAACCAGCACTGTGGGGTTTCATGCCAACGACTCTCGTGGCGGGTACAACAGCACTGCTGCGGTGGCGACGGTCAAGGTTGCAGCGGCGCCGGCAGGCAGTGATCCG
>NZ_JBFBVU010000010.1:0-150679 GCF_040689105.1 Meridianimarinicoccus marinus | reverse complement strand
ATCCCGGCGCGCTTTCGAAGTTCCCGCGCCGTGGGGCCGATCCTGGGGCTGACGCCACCCCTCGAGCCGTCGGGAGAGAGCCAACATGTGGCCCGGATGTCCCTCTGTGGCCATGGCATGATGCGCGATCTGCTGTACGAGGCGGCGAAAGCCAAGCTAACCTGGGTAAAGACATGGTCTTGGCTGCGAGTTTGGGCGGCGCAGTCGCAAGGCGGAGCGGGTTCAAGAAAGCCGTAGTCGCTCTGGCCCGCCGTCTCGCGGCGATCATGCACCAAGTGTGGGTCGACGTCCTTCGCGGGACGGTGGGTGAAGCGCGTTTGCAATGGGTCCAGTTCCGGCAGAACAATGCCTGTCAGACTGAGAGTCAGATTGCGTCGCTTCACGCTTTTGGCCCCATATCGGGAGGGCTGAAGGGCCGATCCTGAAGAGAAGCAAGGACCCGCGAAAGACCGACCATGGAGCCACCAAGGACGACGGCTTGAAGGTGCGTGACCATGGAGCGCCGAATAGGGAAGGGCCCATTGATTTCGGCTGATCGTCATGATTCACCGGTCGAAAATCGCGCGGTGACATGTCTGATCTTTTCTGGCTGACCGATGTGCAGATGGCGCGGCTTGAGCCCTATTTTTTTAGGTCTCATGGCAAGCCACGCGTTGATGATAGGCGTGTGTTGAGTGGGATTATCTTCAGCAATAGAAACGGGTTGCGCTGGCGGGATGCGCCGAAGGAATATGCCCCGCACAGTTGAAGGAGACCGTGGCCCCAGTGGGACCGCGAAAACGTCGGAAACGCTCTACAACCGCTGGAAGCGGTGGCGCGACAAAGGCATCTGTGCCCGGATGATGGCCGGTCTTGCCGCCCAGCACGGCGAAGAGACGACCGTGATGATCGATGTGCCTGACCTGAAGGCACACCGCACCGCCACCCGTATGGGCGTCACAAAAGGGGGCGTGGGCGCCCGATCGGGCGAACAAAGGGCGGGATGAACACCAAGCTGCATGCCGTGACCGACAGCCAGGGACGTCCCATCAACGTTTTCGTCTCAGCCGAACAAGTCAGCGAAAATGTCGGCGCAAGTGTGCAGCTGGGCAGGTTCCCCGAAGTGAAATGGCTACTTGGAGATCACGGCTATGATGCCGATTGGTTTCGGGAAGCATTGAAAGACAAAGGGATACCCGTCGGGACTGTCAGGAATCTTGTGTGCGGGGCCATAGTGATGGAACGAAGAGGAGCAACACATGGCGATCGTGAAAGACCTATCGGACCAGCTTCTGGCTGGCCGCGTCCCTCAAGATCTGTTCGCGAAGGTCGGGCTTGTCGCATAGCGGAAGAAGGCGCTGTCGCAGCGGCTTCTGAACGCGGAGTTGGACGAGCATCTGGTCGGCGATGCCGGTCGCGTGGCTGGCAACCACCGCAACGGCACTTCGAAAGTGTCGCTGGACATCCCGCGGGACCGCGACGGCAGCTTCGATCCGAAGCTGGTTGCCAAATCTCAGCGGCGTTTTCCGGAGTTCGACGACAAGGTCATTTCGATGTACGCGCGCGGCATGAGCCTGCGCGAGATCCGTATGCATCTGGAAGATATCTACGGCATCGACGTGTCGCCCGACCTGATCTCGGCGGTGACGACTGCGGTGCTCGAGGTGGTCGCGGAATAGCAGAACCGGCCGCTCGTCGCCTGTCATCCGCAGGTCTTACTTGACGCGATCCGGGTCAAGATCCGAAACAAGGCGGTCTACATCGCCTTGGGCATCCTGCCCGATGGAACCAAGAACATTCCCGGCCTCTGGATAGAGCAGACGGAAGGTGCGAAGTTCTGGCTTCGCGTGATGAACGCGCTGAAGGCCCGCGGCTTAGGCGACATCCTCGTCGCTGTCGTGGATGGGTTGAAATGCTTCCCGGAAGCGATCAACGTGGTCGTTCCGGACACCGTGGTCCAGACCTGCATCGTACATCTGATCCGCCATTCCATGAGCTTCGCGTCCTGGAAGGACCGCAAGCCGGTGGCGCAGGCGCTGCGGGCCGTCTACCGGGCCAAAGACGCCGAAGAGGCCGCGATCGCTCTGGACGCCTTCGAGGAAGGCCCTTGGGGAGCGAAATACCCTGCCATCGGCCCCGCTTGGCGGTGGAACTTGGATATGGTCATCCCGTTCTTTGCCTTTCCGGAGAGCGTGTGCCGGATCATTTACACCATGAATGCCATAGAGGCCTTGAATTCGAAGCTGCGCCGGGCGGTCCGCGCCCGCGGCCATCCTAATCGCAAGCCCTCGAGGTCCCGCAGAGACTTGGTTCCGATGATGCCGTGCTCTGGACCGTCGCTGACATCCATCAAGCACGCTTATGTGATGGGCAGGTCGGAATTGCATCGAACCAGCATGGTGTTGGCAGCCAGCGCGTTGACCCGGACCGATGCATGTACCCAAGGACCCACGCCAAAAGATACGGCGGGCAGAAACAATCCCATTATCGAAGTCCAGAGCCTAGGGATGAGAACAAAACGGGAATATACTGCGGTGACTCAGGGGATTCGGAGCCGCCCTCATGTCCGTGGAACTCTGCATCACATCGAATTTCACCTTCCTGACCGGCGCTGCGCATCCCGAGGAATACGCGGCAAAGGCGGCGGAACTGGGGTTTGAAGCCTTTGCCATCGCCGATGAGAACTCGGTGGCGGGGATCGTGCGCGCGCATGTGGAACTGCGCGAGATCGCCCGCCATGTGCGGGACCGGGCGGCGGTGCTGGCCGAGGACGGGCCCATTGGCCCGCCACTGCCCGCAGGCCGCCCGCATCGCCCGGCGCCGATCCTGACCTGCGTACCGAGGCTGCTGCCCGCGGCGACGCTGGCCCTGCGCTGCGGCAGCCGGGTGCTGGCCCTGCCACGGGATCGCGCGGCCTGGGGGCGGCTGTCGCGGCTGTTGTCGCGCGGGCGGCTGCGGGCCGAAAAGGGCGCCTGCGATCTGTGCCTCGAGGACCTGCTGGAGCTGGGCGCGGGGATGGAGCTGCTGCTGCACCCGCCACGGGATCTGCCGGTGCCGGGCGGCGCGGGCGGGCGCTGGCCACAGGCAGAACGGCTGGCGCGCCGCTTCCCCCAGGCCTGCGCGGTGCTGCTGACCCCGCAATACGACGGGCAGGACCGGGCCCGTTTCGCTGCCATTGCCGCCCTGGCCACACACCTGGGCCTGCCCCCCGTGGCCGCCTGCGCGCCGGTGCTGCACGACGCCCGCCGCCGCAAGCTGGCCGATGTGCTGACCGCCATTCGCACCGGCTGCAAGGTGGCCGATCTGGGCCGTGCCGCGCAGGTCCACGCCGAACAGCGCCTGCGCAGCCCGGCCGAGATGGCGCGGATCTTTGCCGGCCATGAAGACGCGCTGGCCCATGCCCGGACCATTGCCGGGCGCATCGGGTTCTCACTTGACCAGTTGCGCTATGACTACCCCTCGGAAACCCGCGATGGCGAAACCGCGCTGGAACGGCTGACGCAACTGGCGCGGGCCGGTCTGTCCTGGCGCTATCCGGGCGGCGCGCCCGACAAGGTGCTCGCCCAGATGGGGCATGAGTTGCGCCTGATCGGCAAGCTGAACTTCGCCCCCTATTTCCTGACCGTCCATGACATCGTCGATTTCGCCCGGTCGCGCGGCATCCTGTGTCAGGGGCGCGGCTCGGCGGCCAATTCGGTGGTCTGCTACCTGCTGGGGGTGACCTCGGTCAGCCCCGAGATCGGCACCATGGTCTTCGAACGCTTCGTCTCCGAGGCGCGCAACGAGCCGCCCGACATCGATGTCGATTTCGAACACGAGCGGCGCGAGGAGGTGATTCAGCACATCTATCAGCGCTATGGCCGCCACCGCGCCGGGCTGACCGCCACGGTCATCCATTATCGCGGCAAGCGCGCCGTGCGCGAGGTGGGTCGCGCCATGGGCCTTTCCGAGGACACGCTGGGCGCCATGTCCAGCCAGATCTGGGGCTGGGGCGGCGGCGCCGGCTCGGCGATCAGCCGGATGCGCGAGATCGGGCTGGACCCCGACGATCCCCAGCTGGCCCAGACCATGGCGCTGGTGCAGGACATCCAGGGCTTCCCCCGGCACCTGTCCCAGCACGTCGGCGGCTTCGTCATCACCCAAGATCGTCTGGACGAACTGGTGCCGATCGAGAACGCCACCATGGAAGACCGCACCGTCATCTGCTGGGACAAGGACGACATTGATGCGCTGGGGATCCTGAAGGTCGATGTGCTGGGGCTGGGCATGCTCAGCTGCATCCGCAAGGGTTTTGACCTGGTGGCGCTGCATCACCGGCGCGACCTGACCCTGGCCAGCCTGCCGCCCGAGGATCCGGCGGTCTACGACATGCTGTGCCGGGCCGATGCCATCGGGGTCTTTCAGGTGGAAAGCCGGGCGCAGATGAACTTCCTGCCCCGGATGAAGCCGCGCTGTTTCTATGATCTGGTGATCGAGGTCGCCATCATCCGCCCCGGCCCGATCCAGGGCGACATGGTGCATCCCTACATCCGCCGCCGCAACGGCGAGGAGGAGGTGCGCTTTCCCTCGGATGCCCTTGGCCAGGTGCTGGGCAAGACCCTGGGCGTGCCGCTGTTTCAGGAACAGGCGATGCAGATCGCCATCGTCGGGGCCGGGTTTTCCCCCGACGAGGCCGACCGGTTGCGCCGCTCTCTGGCGACTTTCAAGAAGCACGGCAATGTGTCCGAATTCCGCACAAGGTTCCTGAAGGGCATGGCGAAGAACGGCTATGACCGCGATTTCGCCGAACGCTGTTTCGGGCAGATCGAGGGTTTCGGATCCTATGGATTTCCCGAAAGCCATGCCGCCAGTTTCGCGCTGCTGGTCTATGCCTCGGCCTGGCTGAAATGCCATCATCCGGGGATCTTTGCCTGCGCGTTGCTGAACTCGCAGCCCATGGGGTTCTATGCCCCGGCACAGATCGTGCGCGACGTGCGCGCCCATGGGGTCGAGGTGCGCCCGGTGGATGTGAACGCCAGCTTCTGGGACAGTGTGATGGAGCCCGACGGGCACGGCGGGCTGGCCCTGCGGCTGGGGTTTCGCCAGATCAAGGCGCTGAAGGAAGAGGACATCACCTGGCTGACCGCCGCGCGCGGCAACGGTTACCGCAGCCTGGCCGACGTCTGGCGCCGCGCCGGGGTGCCGCCGCGCCAGATCGCCCGGCTGGCCGAGGCGGATGTCTTCGCCAGCCTCGGGCTGAACCGCCGCGAGGCCCTGTGGGAGGCCCGCGCCATCACCGCCGAGAAGCCCCTGCCGCTGTTCGAGGGCGATCTGGACGGCGAAGGGATTTTTGAGCGCGCCGCCGATCTGCCGCAGATGACGCTGGGCGAAGAGATGGTCGAGGATTACGTCGCCCTGCGCCTGTCGCTGCGCGCCCATCCCATGGGGTTGCTGCGCGAGACGCTGACGCCGGGGTGGCCGGTGGCGGCGATGCTCGGGTCTCAACCGTGAACAGGCTGAGCGATCTGCCCCTGTCAGAGCCGGGCCAGAAGTTCCGCCTTCTTGGTCTCGAACTCGGCATCGGTCAGGATGCCCTTGTCGTGCAGGCTGGCCAGTTGTTCGATCAGCGAGAAAATCTCGCTGCTGTCGGCGCCAGCGCCTTTGTGTGCCGTTGGGGTGGTCTCGGCGGCCTTGGAGGCGGGCGCAGGTTCCGGTGTCGGCTCGTCTGCGGCAGGGGTCGGGTCTGCTGCGGGCGGTTGCGGCGCGGGCGCGCTGCCCTGCGCCGGGACAACCGGCAGGTCGGCCACGCGCACCAGACCGTATTGGCTGGTGAAGGTGATCGATTGGTCGCCGCCTTGTTGCTGCGAAAAGCCGCTGATCTGGTGATCGCCGATGTCATAGACGGTGATCTGGCCGTTCAGGTCGATGGCCAGCCGCCGGGTGTTGGGAAAGACCGCATAGCGCAGGTTGTTCTGGCTGCCGACCGAGGACGGCGCGCCCAGCTCTGACGGCCAGCCCGAGCCGCCGCCGTAGCCGCCCTGCACCGAGAAGCTGGCGCCGCTGCCCTGGCTTTGCGACTGGCTGGACATCTGGGTCGGGCGCGGGACCGGTTTGAACAGTTGCCCCCCCGCCAGCGCGTTGGACAGTTCGGTGCAGATCTGGTCGACGGTGAACTTCAGCGAATTGTTGAACATGTCGCCGACCATCACCATGCCGCCCATGGACCATTGGCCCATGCCGCCCAGTTCGGGATGCGAGAATTGCGCCTGCGAGCCGCCGCCGTTGTTGACCGCCACCAGCAGGGTCAGCACCGCATCCGGGGACAGCCCGTAGCGGCTTGCGATGTCATTGACGGTCCTGGTGCCGTCGGGGGTGAGAAGTGCCATTTGGCGTGCCTTTCCGGCCGGGGAGGGGGCGAGTCGCGCCCTCGTTTCCCCTGCGCTAGCACGTGGCCCGCGCCCCGGCCACGGCTTTCTCGGAATGGGCGCCGATGCCCGAAGACACGGCGGATAGTGGCCACGAATGCCTCAGGCTTGGGCGGAAAAGGCCGCTATTCCAGCCGCACCGAATCGCCGCTTGTGCGCTCGGCCGCGGAAAACCCCGCCCGTTGCAGGATCTGGTCTGCCGCAAAGGCGATGACGATGACGGCGGCAAACGCCAGGAACATGGCTTTCATGTCACTCTCCGGTCGATGAGGTGGCGCGGCGCAGGAAGGCGATGAGATCGGCACGATCCTGCGGGGCGGTGATCCGTTGCATGGGCATCTTGGTGCCCGGAATGAAATGGTCGGGGCCGAGGTCGAACAGCTGGTCGATGGCGGCGGCATCCCAGGCGAAATCGGCCTCGGTCAGGGTCTTGGAATAGCTGTAGTCCGGCAGGGCGCCCGCCGGGCGTCCGAACACCCCGTGCAGGCTGGGCCCGGCGCGCCGGGCGCTGTCGGGGGTCAGGCTGTGGCAGATCGAGCATTTGCGGGCGAACTGACGCTCGCCATTGGTCATTTCGGCGGGGTCGCGCAGATAGGGGCGGTCGGGGGCGGCCATGGGATCCTGATCGTCCAGCGTGTCCAACGGCCAGGAATATACCGTCGGATCCAGCCCGGCGGCGTGGAGGTTCTGCCCGTCGGGCGAGAACGCCAGCGCCCAGATCGGCCCGGTCAGAGAGGCGCGGAAGTCGCCCGCGATCCGCCAGGACTGGGTATCGAGCACCATGATGTAGCCCTCGCCATCGCCCACGGCCAGCCGCTGTGCTGTGGGGCTATGGGCCATGGCCAGGATCGGGCGGCGGTCCAGCGTGAAATCGGCCAGCGCCGTGCCGGTATCGGGATCGATGATGCGCGTGACCCCGTCCACCGCGCCATAGGCCAGCCAGCTGGGCGTGGCGATCAGGGTGTTGACGCCGAAGCCATTGGTCAGAAGCTGGCGGGTCTCGGCGCCCGAGGCCGTGTTCCAGTAGCGCACCGTGCCATCGACCCCGGCCGAGATCAGGCGCTGATCATTCTGGGCAAAGGTCACCGCGTTGACGCCGCTGGCATGGCCGCGCAGCAGGACCGGGGGCGTGTCAGCGGTAAGGTCCAGCAGCGCGATGGTGCCATCCCAGCTGGCACTGGCGGCGCGGGTGCCATCGGCGCTGACCGCCAGACCCATCACCTTGCCCTTGTGCTGGAACAACTCGGTCGCGGTGCCATCCGGCAGCGACCACAGCACCACCCGGAAATCATCGCCGGCCGAGATCAGCCGGTCAGCCGCCGCGAAGGCCACCGTGTTCACCGCCGCGCGATGGTCGTCCAGCCAGCGCGGGGCGGTGCCCTGCCACAGGCCCACGGCATTGTCGAAACTGGCGCTGGCGATGGTGCCGTCGGTGGCCACGGCCAGCCCTTTGACCGGGCCGCCATGGCCTTTCAGCGTGAAGAATTCCGACGCTTGCGCCAGCCCCGGTAGGGCCAGCGCCAGAAGCAGGGCCGCGGCGCGGGGCATCACTCGGCGGGGCTGTGCTGTCCGCCGGCGGAAGTGGCGGCGGTCTTGCCCTTCTCCTCCAGCTCCTTGACCCAGAGGCCGTGGTGCTCGCGCGCCCATTGTTCCTCGACCTCGCCCGAGCCCATGGCGTCGAAGGCGCCCTCCATGCCGACCGAGCCCAGGTAGATATGGGCGATGATGATGGCCATGAAAACGAAGGCGACGATGGCGTGCCAGGCCTGGCTCAGCTGCATTTCCTGATGCGGCGCCATCTGTTCGGGCAGGGGAGCAAGTCCCAGCCAGCCGGGGATCGGGGTGTCGTTCAGGATCACGAAGGTCTTGGCGAACATCGGCATCTCGAAGGGGAACAGCAGCGACAGGCCGGAAATCGAGATCGACACCCCCAGCACCACGCAAGACCAGAAGATGATCTTCTGTCCGCCGTTGAACTTGCGGGCCGGTGGATGGACGTTCTTGGAAAACAGCCCGCCGGCGACGGCGAACCACTTCAGGTCATGGCGGTTGGGAATATTGTGGACCAGCCACATGACGGTGATCATCACCAGCCCCAGCATGAAGGCCCAGGCGACGTTGTTGTGCACCCATTTCGACACCTGCGCCAGTTGCGCATAGGCATCCTTGCCCAGAAGCGGGATCAGCCCCTTGCGGCCGAAGAACACGATCAGCCCGGTGAAGGCCAGCAGCAGGAACGACCCCGCGAACAGCCAATGCCCGAAGCGTTCGATGCTGGAAAACCGCAAGACCTTGTGCCCGGTCTTTTCACCGTCGATGCGGATCTTGCCGCGCAGCAGATAGAACAGCAGCAGCAGGCCGATCATGCCCAGCAGGGCATAGCCGCCATAGGTGGCCAGCGGGCCCTGCCGGAATTCCAGCCATTTCATGCCGCTGTCCTGGATCAGCACGTCCGAGGCCGGGCCATCGTTCGAGACTGTTACATCCGCGCTGCCATAGCGCAGGGCGCGGTAGACTTCCGAATCCGAGGCACCGCCCAGGGTGCCCAGTTGCGCGGCGATGGCGGCGGCAGCATCGGGGTCGCCGGTGGCGTTGCGCCGGAAACTGTCGTCGATCTTCTCGCCGCGCTGGCGGGCAAGGATGTCTTCCAGCGTCTGGGCGCCGCCGGTGGCGCTGCGGTCCGGTGCGGCGGTGGCTTCGGGCGCGGCCTCCTGCGCAGCGGCGGCGGTCAGACTGCCCAGGCAAAGGAACAGGGCCAGAACTGCGTGTTTGAGCATGGTCACTCTCTCCATGACATCGGTGTGCCGCAAAGGGCGCGGAGGGGTTCGGGCCGGACCCGGCCTTTCCCTAACGTAGCATTTGCGGGGCATTTGCCCAGCGGATCAATTCGGGGCGCGGTCGCCACGTGGTGGGATCACGATACGGGCAGGATCGCGCGAAAAACAATGGGTCAAAGGGTCGGGCGGCGGCCCTTTGCAGGAAGGGCCGCCGCCGTGTTTCAGCCTTGGAAGAAAGCCGGCTCAGCCGCCTTTCTGGTCATAGGCCGTGCCCCAGCCCCAGGCGCCGGAGCCGAAGCCGCGGGCCACCACGCGTTCGCGGTAGATGGCCGAGACCACGTCGCCATCGCCGGCCAGAAGCGCCTTGGTCGAACACATCTCGGCGCAGAGCGGCAGTTTGCCCTCGGCGATCCGGTTGCGTCCGTACTTCTGGAATTCGGCGGTGGAGTGGGTCTCTTCCGGGCCACCGGCGCAGAAGGTGCATTTGTCCATCTTGCCACGGGATCCGAAGTTGCCCGCCTGCGGGTATTGCGGTGCGCCGAAGGGGCACGCGTAGAAGCAATAGCCGCAGCCGATGCACAGATCCTTGGAATGGAGCACCACGCCGTCTTCGGTCTGATAGAAGCAATCCACCGGGCAGACCGCCATGCAGGGCGCGTCCGAACAGTGCATGCAGGCGACCGAGATCGATCGCTCGCCCGGATTGCCGTCGTTGATGGTAACGACCCGTCGCCGGTTGATGCCCCAGGGCACCTCGTGCTCGTTCTTACAGGCCGTGACGCAGGCGTTGCATTCGATGCAGCGCTCGGCGTCGCAAAGGAACTTTGCTCGTGCCATTGGTGTCCTCCTTATGCCGACCAGATTTTGCAGAGAGTGGTCTTGGTCTCCTGCATCTGGGTCACGCTGTCATAACCATAGGTCTGGGCGGTGTTGGTGGATTCCCCCAACACATAGGGATCAGCGCCAGTGGGGTATTTCGACCGCTGGTCCTCGCCCTGGAAGTGGCCGCCGAAGTGGAAGGGCATGAAGGCCACGCCTTCGCCCACCCGGTTGGTGACCATGGCCATGACCTTGACCTTGCCGCCCTCCGGGCCTTCGACCCAGACCTGTGCGCCGTCCCGCACGCCAAGGTTGTTGGCGTCGCGCGGGTTGATCTCGACGAACATGTCCTGCTGAAGCTCGGCCAGCCAGGGGTTGGACCGGGTTTCATCACCGCCGCCTTCGTATTCGACCAGACGCCCCGAGGTGAGGATGATCGGATACTCCTGGCTGAAGTCGTTCTTCTGGATCGACGCGTAGAGCGTCGGCAGACGATAGAACTTCCGGTCCTCATAGGTGGGATAGTCGGCCACCAGATCGCGCCGCGGCGTGTACAGCGGCTCGCGGTGGATCGGCACCGGATCGGGAAACGTCCAGACGACGGCGCGGGCCTTGGCGTTGCCGAAGGGCGCGCATTCATGGGCGATGGCGACCCGCTGGATGCCGCCCGACAGGTCGGTCTTCCAGTTGATCTTGCCGATGGCCTCGCCCGAGCTGGACCAGATCGCCTCGATGGCGTCCGGCGTCTCGCCGCTTTCCAGATCGGCTTCGGCAATGTCGCTCAGCGGGAAGCTGCTGGCGTCATACTGACCGTCGGCGATGGCCTGGATGGCCGCCCATTCGGCGCTGGTCAGATCCTTGTCCCAGCCAAGGTCATGCAGCATGGCCATGGTGAACTCGGGATAGCCGTCCTGGATTTCCGACCCTGCGGAATAGACCCCTTCGGCCAACAGGTTGTCGCCGTCGCGTTCCACTCCGAACCGGGCACGGAAGGTCAGACCGCCTTCGGACACCGGCTTGGACATGTCATAGAGGTTCGGCGTGCCCGGATGCCCCATTTCGGGCGTGCCCCAGCACGGCCACGGCAGGCCGTAGTAGTCCCCGTCAGCCGGTCCGCCGATCGCCTGCAACGTGGTGCGGTCGAAGGTGTGCTGGTTCGCCATGTGCAGCTTGATCCGCTCTGGCGATTGCCCGGTATAGCCCACCGTCCACATGCCGCGGTTGAACTCGCGGGTCACGCTTTCGATGTTGGGGGTTTCGGGGTCCTCCATCTCGATGTTGCGGAAGAACCGGTCGGCCCAGCCGAACTTGTTGGCGAATTTGGCCATGATCACATGATCGGGCTTGGATTCGAACAGCGGCGCCATGATCTGGTCGCGCCATTGCAGCGACCGGTTCGAGGCAGTGACCGACCCGCGGGTCTCGAACTGGGTCGTGGCCGGCAGCAGGTAGACACCATCGGTGCGATCGTGCAGCACCGCCGAAACGGTCGGGAACGGATCGACCACGACCAGCATGTCGAGCTGCTCCATCGCCGTCTTCATTTCCGTCATCCGGGTCTGCGAGTTGGGCGCGTGGCCCCACAGGACCATGGCACGCACCGCATTGGGCTGATCGGTGTTGGCCGGATCCTCAAGAACCCCGTCGATCCAGCGCGACACCGGGATGCCGGTCAGGTTCATCAGGTTGCTGTCCTTGCCATCGGCGCTTTTCACCGTGGCGAACTGGCCTTTCAGCCATTCGGGATCTTCTTCCCAGACACGGGCCCAATGCGACCAGGCTCCTGCGGTCAGACCGTAGTAGCCCGGCAGCGTGTGGCTGAGAACACCCAGGTCGGTTGCACCCTGCACGTTGTCGTGGCCGCGGAAGATATTGGTGCCGCCGCCCGAGGTGCCCATGTTGCCAAGGGCGAGCTGCAGGATGCAGTAGGCACGGGTGTTGTTGTTGCCGTTGGTGTGCTGGGTGCCACCCATGCACCAGATCACGGTGCCGGGACGGTTGTTGGCCAGCGTCCGCGCCACCCGGCGCAGCTGGCTTCCGGGCACGCCGGTCACACGTTCGACCTCTTCAGGGTTCCACGCGGCGACTTCCTCGCGGATCTGGTCCATGCCCCAGACACGGGTGCGGATGAACTCGCGGTCTTCCCAGCTGTTTTCGAAGATGTGCCACAGGATGCCCCAGACCAGCGCCACGTCGGTGCCGGGACGGAAGCGCACGTATTCATCGGCATGGGCGGCGGTGCGGGTGAACCGCGGGTCGCAGACGATGACGGGTGCGTTGTTCTGTTCCTTGGCGCGCAGGATGTGCACCAGCGAAACCGGGTGGGCTTCGGCCGGGTTGCCGCCGATCAGGAAGATCGCCTTGGAGTTGTGGATGTCATTGTACGAGTTCGTCATCGCCCCGTAGCCCCAGGTGTTCGCAACACCTGCAACCGTGGTCGAGTGACAGATCCGGGCCTGGTGATCCACGTTGTTCGTGCCCCAGTAGGCGGCGAACTTGCGGAACAGATAGGCCTGTTCGTTGTTGTGCTTGGCCGAACCCAGCCAATAGACGCTGTCGGGGCCGCTTTCCTCGCGGATCTGCAACATCTTGTCGCCGATCTCGTCGATCGCCTGTTCCCAGGAAATCCGGACCCATTCGCCGTTTTCCTTTTTCATCGGGTACTTCAGGCGGCGTTCGCCATGGGCATGTTCGCGGACAGCAGCACCCTTGGCGCAATGGGCGCCCAGGTTGAACGGGCTGTCCCAGCCGGGCTCTTGCCCGATCCAGACACCGTCGCTGACCTCGGCAATCACGGTACAGCCGACCGAGCAGTGGGTGCAGACCGATTTGACGGTCTCCACGGCGCTGCTGATCGCGGCCTGGGCCGATGCGCGGGTCACGGTTCCGCCGGTGGCACCAATGGCCGCCAGCCCGCCGATGGCCAGTCCCGATCCGCGCAGGAAGGCGCGGCGGTCGACGGATGTCTCGGCGATGTTGTTCAGGATACTTGTCCGCTGGGAGCGTCGCGCAACCCCGTTGGTCTTTTTCCTCAGCATGTTTCTCTCTCCTCGCTGGCGCAGGCACGGGGCCGTTGCGGGCTTGGTGTTGCAAATCCTTGAAGCGGTCGGGCGTCACGCAACCAGTTGCCTCAGGGTCGGGGGTGTCAGCGTCCGGTCGGGCCGGGCGGCAACGGATCGGGCAGGCCGGTCAGAACCGGGCGCTGTCCAGATAGGCGCGGGTATGCGCGGTGTCCTGGATCCGGGTTTCCCCGGTCGGCGCCTCGTCAGCCTGGGCAGCCGTGCCGCCCACTGCCGCTGCGGCAATTGCCGCCGGGGCCGAGACCGACGCAAGCTTGAGGAAGTCGCGCCGGCTGGCGCCGTCCTCTGTCTTGTCGCTCATCGCGTTTCTCCTTTGGTTGCACCGCGCGCGGACGCACGGCAGGGAATGCAGGGCCTCACGCCTCTGCGGTCATTCGGAAAGCTTCGCGCTCGATCTCCATGAACACCCGGCCAATGGTGCCGACCGAGGCGTAGAGAACCGAGTGTTGCGCGGCTTCCAAATCTGAAAAGAAATGCGCGGCCCAGGGGCCGATATGCTTGTTCCAGAACGTCTTTTGCACGTTCAGGGCCGCCGGCGCGCCGAAGCGGCCCAGGATCAGCCCGGACATCATCTCCATCAGCGAGGCGATGTTGTCTTCGGGTTCATAGACGTTCTCGGCCCGCGTGATCTGTTGCGCGGCCATGTCCTGGCGCAATTGCGCCAGCGGCTTTTCGTTCAGGAACCCGGTCAGGTAGTAGCTGGCATAAGGCAGCAGCTCGCCCCGGCCCAGCCCGATGAACAGCGCGTTGAACTCGGTCTCGACGGCCTTGGGCTTGGAAACCCTCGCCACCCGCGCCAGCGCGCCGATGGCCTGTCCCAGATCGCTGTCGTCGCCCGACAGCGCGGCGCATTTTTTCAGCATCTCCGCCGAGGCCGGCGCCGCCAGCAGCGCCCCCAGAAAATCGTAAAGATCGGCACGCAGCCGGTCTTCTTCAGCAATCTCAAGGGCCGTGGCCATGGTCATCGGGTCTCCTTTCGGTCAGTCGGCAAAGGCAAAGCGCATCCGCCGCCGCATCGGGGCGGCCTGCGGTTCGGGGTCAATGTAGGCGGGGCCTGCGTCGGGCGCGTCTTGCGCCTGGGCAACGGTCTGCATGTCGGGTTCGGCGGGCAGCGGGTCGTCGTCGGGCAGCGCGTCTTCCGCCTCGGGCGCGTCTGTCACAGCGACCGCCTCTTCGGGCGCGGCCTTGTCCGCCTCCGCGTCCTCTTCGGACAGTTTCCGAACGATGCCCTTGCCCACCTCATAGACGGTTTGCATGTTCTCCACGACGGTGGCGGCGTCGGTGTAGTCCTCGCCATAGTCCACAAGCTCATCGACGTTGGCCAGCACCGGGTTGGTCAGCCACAGCTTGCGCAGGGCGCGGCGGCGGATGCGTTCAGGCACGCGGCGGGCAAGGAAAGCGGTGAAATCGTCGCCCTGGGACAGGCTGTCGGGGTCGGGCAGATCCAGTTCGGCGAGGATTTCATCGTCGGTCTTTTCGTCCAGCGCGGCCTGTTCCCCGGCCAGTTGCGCGGCATCGACGGCCTGTGCCTCGGCCGCCTGTTCGGCTTCGACGGCGGCCTTGCGGCGGGACCAGAAATCGCTGCGCGCGGTCATTGCAGACCCGCCTTCCGCCGCGGCGCGCGGTAGACGTCGGTCAATTGTTCGATGCGGGAATCGCCGATGCCGTCTTCGACCAGATCCACACGTTTCTTGTCGCGGCGGCGCTTGATGAACACCTCGTCCTCGTGGTGGGTGTCGATGAACGCCTGCACCCAGGCGATCAGCCCGGCGCTCATCGGCACTTTCTCGACGATCTCTTCCCCGCTGTCGGCATAATCCTGCGCCTCGTAGGGCGAGGCGGTCACCAGATGCACCTCATAGGGCATCCGGGCGTCTGTCGCGGTGGCTTCGCGCAGGATCACGTAGATGCAGGGCGGGTTGTCGGCCAGACCGACGCGATAGGCTTCGGTGTCCGTGGCCCAGAGGGTCAGCGGAACCGTATCCGCATGATATTCCACGGTCTCACCGTCGCGGCGCAACTCACGCCAGTCGGCCGCCTGCGCGCCGGGCAAAATGCCGGACGCGATCCAGTGCCACCTGGCCCACCGGGTTACCCCGGGGGTGCGACGCATGACGACGCCCAAGGGCATCGCCTTCGATGGCGTTGCTGAATGCAAGCCGTACCTCCCTGACACGCATTATTTTTACGCTGTTTAAAAACTATGGCGCGTTCGCTCCGCGCGGGGCAAGAAAATTGTTCCAATTCTTACCTAAACGTGACGAATGGGCCCGCGCATTCAACGTTATAGATGTAATGTGTCGGGCCGCGGTTGTCGGCGGCCCGGCCCGGTCCGCTTGGGCCGGTTCCGGTCGGCGCTTTACCCCGCCCCGGGAATATGCCTACCTGCGGCAACGACGCGGCGGACAACGCTGCGAGTGGGGGGAAGACACATGACGAAAACGGTCCTGCTGTGCACCTGTCTGGGCAGCCAGACACTGGATGCCGATGCGCTGTCTGAGGCCACCGGGCTGCCCTGCACGCGTCCGGTCGAGGCGCTCTGCACCCGCAATCTGGAGCAGGCCACAAAGGCGCTGGAGGCGGGCGAGGTCGTGCTGGCATGTCAGCAAGAGCATGCTTTGTTTGATGAATTGGCCGGAGACCTTGGCGCCCCTGAACCGGTCTTCGTCGATCTGCGCGACCGTGCCGGTTGGTCGGACCAGGGGGCCAAGGCCGGCCCCAAGCAGGCGGCGCTTCTGGCCGAGGCGGTGCTGCCACGGGCCGCGCGCAAGACCCTGGACGTGATCTCGGAAGGGATGTGCCTGATCGTCGGCGCGGGTGAGGTGGCGGTGCAGGCCGCCGCGCAACTGGCCACGGGATTGAGCGTGACCCTGTGTCTGACCGACAACACCGACCCGCCCGAAACCCGTGATTTCGACGTGGTGCGCGGGCAGATCAAATCGGTTTCGGGGGCGCTTGGCGGCTTCAAGGTGCGACTGAATGCCCTGCAACAGATGGAACCCGGCGGACGTGGCCCGCGCCGATTCGGTCCGCCGCAGGATGGCGGGCGCTCTGAATGCGATGTGCTGGTCGACCTGACCGGCGGCCCGGCCTTCGTTCCGGCACCGAAAAAGCGCGAAGGTTACCTCAGGGCCGATCCGCGCGATCCGCTCGCCGTGGCCCGTCTGTTGACCGAAGCTGTTCAAATGGCGGGCATTTTCGAGAAACCGCTTTACCTGCATCTGGAATCCTCCTTATGTGCGCACACCCGCGCCGGGCAGGTCGGCTGTTCCAAGTGCCTGAATGCCTGCCCGGCCGGAGCGATCACCCCCGATGGCGATCATGTTGCCGTGGACCCGATGGTCTGCGCCGGCTGCGGCATGTGCGCGGCCCTGTGCCCATCCGGTGCGATCAGTTTCGACGATCCGTCCTTCGGGGATCTGACCCGCCGGATCGAGGTTCTCTCGCGGACATATCGCACCGCCGGTGGCACCGCCCCCCGGCTGCTGGTGCATGACGCGGACCATGGGGCCGAGATGATCCGGCTGGCCGCGCGCCATGGTCGCGGACTGCCCGCCGATGTGCTGCCGCTGGAGCTGGAGCGGATTTCCGGGTTTGGTCATGCCGAACAGCTGGCGGCGCTGGCCTGTGGCTTTGCCACGGTCGATCTGCTGCTGGCTCCCACCACCGAACGCGAGGCGCTGGAAAGCGAAACCCGACTGGCCGAGGCCATCGCCGGTCCGGGCAAGCTGCGGCTGCTGGATCCGGCCGAGCCCGACGCCCTGTGCGATCTGCTGTACGGCATCGCGCCAGCGGCCCCGGCCCCCGCACCGATCCTGCCGATGGGCAGCCGCCGGCAGGTGGCGCGGCTGGCCGCCCAGGCGCTGAATCCCGGCATCGAGGCACCGCTGCCGCTGCCCGACACAGCGCCCTACGGTGCCGTTCTGGTGGACACCGAGGCCTGCACCCTGTGCCTGTCCTGCGTGTCGCTGTGCCCCTCGGGCGCGCTGCTGGACAATCCCGACCGGCCGGAATTGCGGTTTCAGGAGGACGCCTGCCTGCAATGCGGCATCTGCCGCACCGTCTGCCCCGAGGACGCCATCACCCTGAAGCCGCAACTGGACCTGTCCGACGCGGCCCTGTCACAGCAGGTGTTGAACGAGGAAGAACCCTTTGCCTGCGTGGAATGCGGCAAGCTGTTCGGCGTGAAATCCACCATCGAGAAAGTCACCGAGAAACTGGCCGGCCAGCATGCCATGTTCGCCCGGCCAGACGCGCTGCGGATGATCCAGATGTGCGACGACTGCCGCGTCAACGCCCAGTTCAAGGCCACCGACAATCCCTTCGCCGTGGGCGAACCGCGCCGCCCGCGCACCACCGACGACTATTTCTCGGACCGCAAGGATCACTGATGCTGCAAGGGCGCGCCCAGATCGGCCGGTGCCAGCACGGACACGAAGGCCAGGATGGCTTCCAGATCGTCGAGGCTCATCTCGACGGGCGCGATGGGCGGCGGCAGGGTCTCGGGGAAAGGCGGCGTGACGCCGGCAATCTGGGTGAAGGCGCCATGCGGGTTCAGGGCATAGAAGGCCTCGAACCGCCGCGACCAGTCGCCCAGCGACCGCAGCACGCCGAAGGACGGAGTCGAGCCCAGCCCGTTCATCCGGTTGCGCGCGCCGACCACATGGCAACGCCCGCAATGGGCATAGGACAGATCCTCGCCCCGTGCGGCGTCGCCGTCGAACACGTGCGCGGTGTCTTCCGCCGCCCCGGCTTCGGGCGCCGTGAAGGCGATGTCCCCATCCTCGGGGGTGAAGCTGGCGATGGTGCGGCGGCCCACGTCCGAACGCAGCCAGTCGGCGAACCGCGCCGCGTGCGGACCCTCGGCGCGGGCCACCCCGTACCGCGCCTGCGGCGATTGCAGCACCGCCGTGCCGCCCGGCGCTTCGGTCAGCTCCATCTGGCCACCCGGCCCCAGCGATACCCGTACCCCGGTCTTCAGTGCGAAACGCGGCAGGATGTACCGCCACAGCCCGCTGTCGGCGATCTCGGACGGCACCGTCAGGACCAGCGACTTGTCCTGCGCCGTGGCGGGGTGGAAAACGGTCAGGCTCAGCCCGAGGGCGAGCATTTTCAGCAACATGCGCAACAGGCTACTCCCTTAGACAGCCTGCGCAACAGGCTAGGCGCGAACAGCAGCGTCCGTCAATTGGCACGTAGAACCGGAGAGACCCGATGAACGACGACTTCAACATGAGCATGCGCAAATTCCTCAAGCAGGTGGGCGTGACCTCGCAGCAGGCCATCGAAGAGGCGCTGCGCGACAAGGGCGCAGCCCCCGGGCAGACCTTTGAGGCCAAGGTGGTGCTGACCGTCGAAGGGCTGGATCTGGAGCACGTGGTGACCGGCAAGATCGGGTCCGGGTCCTGAGATGGCCGCAACGCGGGACGCCGTTCTCGAGGCGCTGAAATCCATCCACGTCCCCGGCGGCGGCACCGACATCGTGGCCGCCGGCGTGGTGCGCGCGCTGGATGTTTCCGACGGGGTGGTGCGCTTCGTGCTGGAAGTGGCCGCGCAGGAGGCCGAAGCCTATGGCACCATCAAGGACGCCGCCGAGGCCGCGGTGAAACGGGTCGACGGCGTTGCTGCGGTGTCCATCGTCATGACCGCCCATGCCGCCAAGGCCCCGCCGCCGGATCTGAAACCGGGGCGGCGCGCCGAGCCGGACGGGCCGCAGCCGGTGCCGGGTATCGCCCGGATCATCGCCGTGGCTTCGGGCAAGGGCGGGGTCGGCAAATCGACGGTTGCGGCCAACCTGGCCTGCGCACTGGCCGCCGAAGGCCGCCGGGTCGGGCTGCTGGATGCCGATGTCTACGGCCCCTCGCAACCGCGGATGCTGGGGGTGTCGGGGCGGCCGGCCTCGCCCGACGGCAAGACCATCCTGCCGATGCGCAACCATGGCGTTACCATGATGTCCATTGGTCTGATGACCAACGAGGATCAGGCGGTGGTCTGGCGCGGCCCGATGCTGATGGGGGCGCTGCAACAGATGCTGACGCAGGTGCAATGGGGGGCGCTGGACGTGCTGATCGTCGATCTGCCGCCGGGCACCGGCGACGTGCAGCTGACCCTGTGCCAGAAGGCGAAGATCGACGGTGCGGTGATCGTCTCGACCCCGCAGGACGTGGCGCTGCTGGATGCGCGCAAGGGCGTGGACATGTTCCGCCAGTTGAACACGCCGATCCTGGGCATGATCGAGAACATGTCGACCCACATCTGTTCGCAATGCGGCCATGAAGAGCATGTCTTCGGCCATGGCGGCGTGGTCGCCGAGGCTGCCAAGATGGGCGTGCCCCTGCTGGCCGAGATCCCGCTGGACTTGCAGATCCGTCTGGCAGCCGACGGCGGCGCGCCAATCGTGGTGACCCAGCCCGACGGGCCGCAAGCACAGGGCTTTCGCCATGTGGCGCGGCAGTTGGTGGAGGCCGGGCAGGCATGACCGATCTGGATGCACCTCCCGGCGATCCGGTGTTCCCGCCGCTGTTCTCCGGCCTGGCGGTCACCGGCGCGACCGACCCGTTCGACACCGCCCGGATGCAGGCCGCGCGCGGCTGCGATGCCGGGCTGGTGGTCTACAACGTGCAGGCCGACCGGCTGCGCGCCGCCGTGGTGCTTGCCCCCGAGGTTCCGCTGGCGCAGGCGTTGACCATGCTGCCGCTGGCGGCGGTGGGGTTCCAGAACGCCCTTGGTGCGCTGGCCCCGCCCGAGGTTGCGGTGCACACAAGCTGGGACGGGGCGCTGTACCTCAACGGTGCGCGCTGCGGCGGCCTGCGGGTGGCGGCGGCGAACGATGCCGCCGATGCACTGCCTGACTGGCTGGTGATCGGGCTGGATCTGCCGCTGATCGAGCTGTCGGAAGATCCCGGCCTGACCCCTGACAGCACCGCGCTGTTCGCCGAAGGCTGCGTCGACGTGCATCCGGTGCATCTGCTGGAAGCCTGGACCCGGCATATGCTGGTCTGGATCAACCGCTGGGAGGATGGCGGCGCTCGCGTCCTGCATGACGACTGGCGCGGGATCGCGCGTGGCATCGGCGCGCCTCTGGACATCCAGAGCCGCAGCGGCACCTTCCTGGGGGTGGACGAGGATTTCGGCCTGCTGCTGCGCGACGCCGAGACCACCCATCTGATCCCGCTGACGACGCTTCTGGAGGACTGACATGAAACTCGCCCGCGCCATCCACTTCGATGACAGCGACCGAAACGTGTTCCACAGCCCCGCCCGCACCGGCGAATGGGCGATCTCGGGGGGGTTCGAGTTCTCCAACTGGTCCGAGGCCGATCTGACCGGCAAGGCGCGTCAGGCCTTTGCCAACGGCTGGCTGGGCATCGAAACCTTCGGTCGGGTCACCGTGGTCGCGGTCACCCAGGTCCAGCCCGCCGAGCGTGCCGCGCTGGACCAAAGCCTGGCCGAACACTTCGTGACCTATTACGGCGCGCCCTCGGTCGAGGCAGCCCTGCCGGTGGCGCGGGAAGAACTGGACCATATGGCCGCCCTGTGCGACGAGCATCCCGCCAACACCCTGCTGACCGTCAGCCGCGAACTGACCCCGGCCGGCGTGCGGGAAAGTTATCGGTTCATCCCGCCGCAACAGGCCGGGCTGGACCAGTTTGCCATCCACGGGGATGCAGAACCGGAGTAGACCGATGCCCTCAGACACCGTCACCCTGCCGCCGCGCGATGAAGCCGCCGTCGCCGGTGTGATCGACACCCTGCGCGGCCAGATGGGCGACCGGGTGCAGACCGGCGCCGCCATCCGCGCCCAGCACGGCCACACGACGACATGGCTGGCAACGCAGGCCCCCGACGCGGTGGTCTTCGTGCGCAGCACCGAAGAGGTGCAGGCAGTGGTGCGGGCCTGTGCTGCGGCAAGGGTCCCGGTGATTCCCTATGGTACCGGGACTTCGCTGGAAGGGCATCTGAACGCGCCCGCCGGTGGCATCAGCATCGACCTGTCGGCCATGGATCAGGTGCTGGAAGTCAACGCCGCCGATCTGGATTGCCGGGTGCAGCCCGGTGTGACCCGCACGGCGCTGAACACCTATCTGCGCGACACGGGGCTGTTCTTCCCGGTCGATCCCGGCGCCGATGCCTCGCTGGGCGGCATGGCGGCGACGCGGGCCTCGGGCACCAACGCGGTGCGCTATGGCACCATGCGCGACGCGGTGCTGGGGCTGAAGGCGGTGCTGCCCAACGGCGAGGTGATGACCTCGGCCCACCGCGCGCGCAAAACCTCGGCCGGCTATGACCTGACACGGCTGATGGTCGGCTCGGAAGGCACGCTGGGCATCATCACCGAACTGACCCTGCGGTTGCACGGCATCCCCGATTCGATCTCGGCGGCGACCTGTGCCTTCCCAACCGTCGAAGATGCCTGCAATACCGCCATCGAGGCCCTGCAGATGGGTCTGCCGGTGGCGCGCATGGAACTGATGGATGCGCTGTCGGTAAAAGCCGTGAACCTGCATTCCAAGCTGGGCCTGCCGGAAACGCCGATGCTTCTTCTGGAGTTCCACGGGTCCGCCGCCGGGGTGGCGGAACAGGCGGAATCCTTCGGCCTGATCGCCGAGGAGCACGGCGGGCAGGGCTTCCGCTGGACCGCCAACCCGCAGGAGCGCAACAAGCTGTGGCAAGCCCGGCACGACGCCTATTGGGCGTTCCACACCCTGATGCCCGGCCTCAAGTCGGTGTCCACCGATGTCTGTGTCCCGATCTCGTCCCTTGCGGAATGTGTGGCCCGCGCCCGTGAAAAGGCCGAGGGCATGGATCTGACGACGCCGGTTCTGGGCCATGTGGGGGATGGCAACTTTCATATGCTGGTGCCCTTGCAGGAAGGCGATCCCGACCAGATGCGGCGGGTCAAGGGCTTCCTCGGCTGGCTGGCGGAGCTTGCGATCTCCTATCAGGGGACCTGCACCGGCGAACATGGGATCGGGCAGGGCAAGATGCCCTATCTGGTGGCTGAGCTGGGTCCCGAGGCCGTCGCTGTCATGCGGGCGATCAAGGGGGCGGTGGACCCGCTCAACATCATGAACCCCGGCAAGATCTTCGACCTGGGCAACGCTGGGCCACTGCAGACCTAGGGCTGTCTGCGAAACGGAATGGACATTTGCGCCGCGTCCCGGCATGTAGATGCGCCTTGGGAACCCGGCGGAGGTGCACGTGGCCCTGTTATCTGCAAACTCGGTTTCGGTGTTCCGGGACGGCCGTCTGGTTCTGGACGGCGTGGACATGAGCGTCGATCGCGGCGAGATCGTGACCATCGTCGGGCCGAACGGCTCGGGCAAATCGACCCTGCTGGAAACCCTGATCGGCGCCATCCGCCCTGACCGGGGCAAGATCCGCAGGGCGCCAAGGCTGCGCATCGGCTATGTTCCGCAATCGCTGCACATCGATCCGTCGATGCCGATGCCGGTGCGCCGCTTTCTGGCGCTGCCGCATCCCCATGACCGGCTGTCGCGCGCCCGCGCGCTGGCCCAGGTCGGGCTGAGCGAGGCGGTCGAGGACCAGCCGATGACCGGCCTGTCGGGCGGTCAGTTCCAGCGCGTGCTGCTGGCCCGCGCCATCCTGATGGAGCCCGACCTTCTGGTGCTGGACGAGGCCACCCGCGGGCTGGACCAGCCCGGAACCGCTGCCTTCTATGAAATCGTCGAGGATCTGCGGCAGGTGTTGAACTGCGGCGTGCTGATGGTCAGCCACGATCTGCATGTGGTGATGAGCGCGAGCGACCGGGTGATCTGCCTGAATGGTCACATCTGCTGTCATGGCACGCCCGAGATCGTGGCCTCGGCGCCGGAATACCGGGCGCTGTTTGGCATGGGCACGCGCGGGACGCTGGCCCTGTATCGCCACACCCATGACCACGCCCATGACGCCGACCACGACTGCGACCACGACCATTCCCAAGGTGACGGGGGCCATCATGCTGGATGACTTCCTGATCCGCGCCGCCATCGCCGGGGTTGGCGTGGCGGTGGCTGCCGGTCCGTTGGGCTGCTTCATCGTCTGGCGGCGGATGGCCTATTTCGGCGATGCCACGGCGCATGCCGCCCTTCTGGGGGTGGCGCTGTCCTTTGCCTTTTCCTTTTCGCTGTTTGTCGGGGTGCTGGCGGTGGCGCTGGTGCTGTCGCTGGCGGTGTCGGGCCTGTCGGCGCGCGGCTATCCGGTGGACACGCTGCTGGGGGTCTTTGCCCATGGCGGGCTGGCGGTGGGGCTGGTGGTGATGGCCCTGATCCCCGGCTTGCGGGTCGATCTGATGGGGGTGCTGCTGGGCGATATCCTGGCGGTGGGCAAGGCGGATCTGGCGGTAATCTGGACCGGCGCGGCACTGGTGCTGGGGTTGCTGGCCTGGCGGTGGGCGCCGCTGCTGACGGCGACGCTGAACGCCGATCTGGCCCATGCCAGCGGCATCGACCCGCGCCGGGAACAGTTGATCCTGACCGTCGCGCTGGCGGTGGTGGTGGCGGTCTCGCTGAAGGTGGTGGGGGCACTGCTGATCTCGGCCATGCTGATCATCCCGGCCGCCACGGTGCGGCCGCTGGCGCGCACGCCGGAGTGGATGGCGGCGCTGGCCGTGGCGGCAGGGGCGTTGTCGGCGCTACTGGGGCTGTGGCTGTCGATGGTGGCGGACACGCCGACCGGGCCGTCGATCGTGGCGGTGGCCACCGGGCTTTTCGCGGTAACCGCCGGGGTGCGGGCGCGCCGGGGCTAGGCTTTGGCCTGCAGAAACCGGGGCGCTTCGCCGGGTGCCAGAACCGCGCAGCTCAGCACGCCATAGGCGAAAGCGCCGGTATCGACGCTGATCCGCCCGGCCTCGGCCACCGGCGGCACAGTGATGCGGTGGCCGTGGACAACCCAAAGCCCGTCCTGCCGCGCGGCCTGGCGAAACAGCGGCGGTTCCCACAGCATATCCACCTCGGCCTGATCCTCGGGCGTGCGGTCGGGGTGCAGCCCGGCATGAACCGCCACCAGATCACCACTGCGCCACAGCAACGGCAGGCCGCGCACCCAGTCCGTGACCGTTGCGGGGATCGCCGCGCGAGCGGCGACCGCCAGCTCCACCAAAGCCTCGAGATCGGGCAGGCGGCGGGCGACAGTCACGCCGAAGCTGAGCAGGGTCTCGCGGCCGCCGTTGTTCAGCCAGGTCGGCCCCGCACTGACTGGATCGGTGAGAAAATCCAGCATCATCGCCTCGTGGTTGCCGCAAAGGCAATGCACCCGGTCCGGCGCTTGGGATTGGCGCGCCCTGAGATCGGCGAGCACGTCCCGGCTGTCCGGGCCTCGGTCCACGTAGTCACCCACAAGGACCAGATCCGTATCGGACCAGCCGCGCGCCGTTCTGTCGTCCTCGATGGCGGTCAGAAGGGTGGCCAGCAGGTTGGCGCAGCCGTGCACATCCCCGACCACATAGGCGGGTCGGGCCGGGGTGGGGGCAGAGGCGCCGGTGAATTGCCGCTCGGCGCCGGGGCGCAGGGCGGCCAGACCGCGCCGCAATCTGTCGATCGGTGCGGCCATTCAGGTGTCGGGACGATCTTCCGAGCCGAAGCGCCGGCGGCGGCTTTCCGGCAGCACCCGGCGGCCCCAGTAGATCGCCAGCAGCCAGCCGGTGACAAAGCCGCCCAGATGGGTTTCCCAGGCCAGGCTGCCATGCAGCAGCAGGAAGAACACGAGGTTGTAAAGAACCAGGAACGCCAGCGCCCGCAGCGTGACCCAGAGCGGGTCGCCATAGTGGCGGCGATCCAGGTAGTCCCAGCAGACCCAGATGCCGACCAGACCGAACAGCGCCCCCGAGGCGCCGACCATGGGGGCGGGGCTGTTGCTGAGCAGGCCAAACCCCGCGGCGCCGCCGATGGCGCACAGCAAATAGGCCACCAGAAAGCGCTTCTGTCCGATGCGCTGGACGATCACCATGCCGAAGCTGGCCAGCGCAACCATGTTGACGATCAGATGCACCGGCCCGCCGTGGATGAAGGCATAGGTGACGAACATGCTGACGCTCTGGCCGGGGAACACCTCGCGCGCGCCGTGCAGCAAAGAGTTGTGGAAGGCGCCCAGCAGATAGGCGAAGCCACGGGTCGCGCTGCTAAAAAACACGGAGTGGTCGCCGGCGGTCAACACAGCTTCGATCGCGACGGTCAGGACCATGATCGCCAGAAGCGAGATCGGCACCCCCCACAGCAGGAAGCGCGGCCCCCTGGCGGCACCCTTGGGGCCCCAGTGCTGCCCGCCGCGATACCGGCGCTGGATCAGCGCGGCCAGCCCGCTCCCCGAGGCGGAATTTCGGGCGCTGTCACTCACTCGGGCACATAGCGCGGCAATTTCTTGAGCGCCTCCGCCATGAAGACCTGCAACCGAGCCTCCGCCGCAGCCTCGCCGCCGTCCTCATCCGCGATGGGGGTCACGAAGCGCACCAATGCGCCATCCAGGCGGCCCCGGGTCCAGCTGTCGTAGACCACGGTGAACTTGGCCGCGAAATCATTGGTCATGCGGCGGCCGCGCTGTTCGAACCAGTAATAGACCAGCTGTTTGCTCAGCCCCTTCTGGATCACCGCGCGGTTGACTTCGAAGGTGCCATAGACGGTGTCGGGGAAGCTCATCTCATAGGGGGCGAGGCTGAACATCTCCCAGCCGCCGACGGGCAGGCAGACCTCGGGCGAATGGATGCCGCCGCCTTCGGTCTGATTCTCGTAGTAAGCGATAAAGAAGTTGATCGGCATCTCTCTTTCACGGGAGTAGTTGGCAGAGACGTAGTCATCGGCATCCAGCACTGCCGCGACGCTGGGCGACAGCGATTCGAACGAGGCATAGCGGCCGTCGATCTCGCGCGGGAACAGCATGAAGGGCGTGCGGTCCGGCACGATGTGTTGTGGGCTGGGGGCGTTCAGCCACAGCAGCGACATTGTCCCGGACATGCCGATGGCCAGGATCAGCGCCACGCTGGGCACCATGGCCAGCGCCCGCGCCAGGATCGGGCCAAACCCGGATGTGTCCAGATCGATGGCGTCGCCCAGCGGCAGCGGGTTGGGCGTCAGCCGCTGCAGGCAGATCGCCATCAGGAACAGGATGCCGACGCAGGACAGGAAGATGACCCAGCCTTCGAAGAAATGCAGGAAACCCTCGGCCTGTTCGATGCCATAGTAGTTCACCAGGATGCCGATCATGCCGATCCGGAACGAGTTCATCAGCACGGTGATCGGCGCGGCCGACAACAGCAGCACCGCCTTGTGCCACATCGGCCCGCGATACAGGATCGAGAACAGGTAGGAGAACGACAGGATCGGGAAGAGGTAGCGCAGGCCCGAACACGCCTCGGCGACCTGCAGCTTGTAGATGCCCAGATCGATGATGTTGCCGTCCAGGAACACCGGGATCTGCGCCAGTTCCACGAACCAGACCCCGATCTGCGAGGAAATGCCCTGCAGGAAGATCGACAGCTGCCAATACATGAACTGGGGCAGGGGCAGCATGAAGATCAGATGCAGCACCGGCGCCCAGTGGGTCTTGCCGCGTTCCCACCCGAAGATGACCAGAACGACGCCCATCACCCAGATGATGAAGGCATAGGCGACGATGTCGGGGATCAGCACCAGGTTGCCGAAGCCGGCGATCACCAGCCCCAGAAGCAGCACCAGCAGGCCCTGCCAGCGCTTGGCGTCGGGTTCGTACCCGACCTGGGGCACGCGGCGCATCTCGCGCAGGAACAGATACAGCGAGATGACCGGGATCAGCGGCCCGTGGCTGTATTCCGGCGTTGCCCAGTTGACCGCCAATTCGATGAACCCGGCCAGGAAGAACGGGATCGACACAAGGATCAGCAGGACGAAGGCGCCGAAGCCCACGGGGTTCAGCGGCAGGCCGGCAATCGACACGGTCGGCGACTTCGGATCTCCAATCACACTCATCCAACAGATTCCCGTACAAACATCACCACACGTTGTCCCGTCATATAATAACGACGGGTCAAAAGCATTACCCCCTAAGGTAACATGATTGTTGGTCGGTTACGGTTCCGTTCAGAGATCCGACTGCCAATTGCGTCCCAGCCCCAGGAAAACGGCGTTGGACTGCGCCCGGTCCTGCGCTTCGGTATCGCGCAGGCGATAGCGGTAGCCGGTGTTCAGGCTCCAGTCGCGGGTAAGGGCGTGGTTGTAGGCGGCGGTGAGGTTGAAACGATCCTTCTCGGTCTTGCCGGAACTGTCATAGCGCTGAAGCGCACCGCCGACACCGATGTTGAACGAGGACACGCTGTTCACCGCCTGCCGATAGCCCAGGTCCAGCGCCGTGTTGATCACGTTGTCGCCGTTCTGGTCGACGCCGGTGATCTGGGCGAAATCGGCCCAGAACTGCCCGTTCTTCAGGTTGTAGGTATAGGCCAGATCGCCGATCAGCCTCAGGTCGGTGGTGTCGGTGCCCGAAACGCCGATATTGCCATCCAGGCTGCCGGAATCCCAGTTCAGCGACTTGCCGACGGTGGTGTCCAGACGCAGGCCGTTCTCGTCATAGCGGGACGAGGCACCGAAGCGGAAATCTCCATTCTTCTGCGCAACGGTGACGTTGAAGCCGCCGACATATCCCGACTGGAACTTGTCGCCCGAGTTGCGTTTCGTATCGACTTCCGAATAGCCGACCCAGGCGCGCAGGCGCATGCGCTGATTGACCAGGCCATCCATGCCGAAGTTCAGCCGGCGGTGGGTCGAGTCCAGATCGTCAGCGTCGTCTTCCGTCCGGCGTCCGTAGAAACCGCCGGCGGTCAGCTTCAGGATCGGCGACAGCGCAAAGCCGAAATCGGCGGCAATGTCGGCGCGATCGCGGTCGTTCAGGCTCGGATCGGTGGTGTCGTAAAAGTTGACACGGGACAGGTAGCCCACCAGATCGAAGCTGACCGGTCCATTCTGGTTCAGCGAGGCCCCGAAGTTGCCGCGCATGGATTCGCGGCGGCCCTGGCCAAAGGTGTCGTCAAAGTCGCCGTTGATATCCAGGTCACTCAACGGGTTGAAGAAAGCCACATCCACGTTCTGGTAACGCACGTCGAAATCGAGGGAATTGTCACCGACGACGCGCAGATAGCCCAGGTTGAACCGCCAGTCGTCGGCCTCGACGTCATTGCCGAAGGTCGGCAGATCGGTGGCGCGGACATTGACCAGACCGTCGAAGGTGAATTCGTCGGTCAGGGACCGGCGTTCGATCCCGTAGCCCAGGATGTTGTTCCAGATCAGCGCATTGCCGAGGGAATCCTCGCGCAGGTCGTAGTTGTCGTTGAATTCAATGTTGGTGTTGTAGCTGGCCGTCTGGCGCCGTCCCGGCGCGCCCAGCGACAGGCGGCTGAATGCTGGCCGGGCGCCGGTCAGGAAGAACTGGCGGAACGGCTGGTTCCGGTTCACGTTGCGAACCGCCGAATTGTTGATCGGGTTGGTGCCCGTCAAGAGGGGCGGGTTCGCGGACTGGGCAGGAGTCGTGGACTGGGCTGCGGCGGTTACCGCCGCCACGCCCAGTCCCGTTGCCAGACCCAGAGCGATGGCTGGGCGCATGCGTTTCACGGACGGTCTTCCTCTCACTCGAACAGGCGGCGTTCGGGCACCAGAATGACGTCGCCGTCGCGCAGGCGGGCGTTGCCGGAGATCGCGGCGCCCTTGCCCGCTGCCTTCAGGTTGAAGGTATAGACCAGTTCCTGACCGGTTTTCGGATCGGTGCGGCGCAGCTGCACCCGTTTGGTCGCGGCGAAGTTGGTGAAACCGCCGGTCACGGCCAGCGCCTGCAGGAAATTCAGGTCGCTGTCGATGATCTTCTCGCCGGGCTGGTTCACCTCGCCCAGAACGTAGATCTTGATGGACGACCCCGACGACCCGGCCACAGGCGGCGAATTCAACTGGGCAATCGAGACGAAAACGGTCGGCTTGGTGGCGAAATTGGGGGCCAGGGCGGTGGCGAGGCTGCTTTGAACCTGGGTCACCGTGCGGCCCGAGGCCTTGATGGTGCCGGCGAAGGGAAAGGTGATGTTGCCGTCAGGAAGAACCATCGCGGTGCGGTTCAGGCTGGCATCCTCCAGAACCTCGACGTTCACCCGGTCCCCCACCTGCAATGTGTAGTTCTGCGCCGCGCTTGCGGTCGCCATCATCACGAATGCAATGATCCCGATCAGAAATCTCATGGCTCGCTGCCTCTCAGAAAGTTGTGCCTTGGGGGCCGTTTGGGTGCAGCAAGCCACAGGGGCGGCACGCGCGAAAGGCTTTTGTTGCCGCAGGATCAATTCGCGTGGCAATCGTTATTTGCGTGCAACAGGTTGAGAGACGTCCTTCGCGCGACTCCGGCACCTATCCGGCGTGGAAGAAATCATAGATGGTTTCCGCCAATGCGTCGGAAATCCCGTCAACGGCCTTCAGATCGGAAAGATTTGCGCGTGTCACCGCTTTTGCCGACCCGAAGTGCGCCAGTAGCGCGCGCTTGCGGGCACCGCCGACACCGGGCACATCGTCCAGCGGATTTGCGCTCATCGACTTGGCGCGCTTGGCGCGATGCGTGCCGATGGCGAAGCGGTGCGCCTCGTCGCGCAGGCGCTGGATGAAATACAGCACCGGATCATTGTGGCGCAGCGCGAAGGGGCGCTGGCCGGGGCGGTGGAACTCTTCCTTGCCGGCGTCGCGGTCGATGCCCTTGGCCACGCCGACCATGGCGATGTCGGGCACACCCAGTTCCTCGAGCACCTTCTGCACGGCGCTGACCTGTCCCGGTCCGCCGTCGATCAGCAGCAGGTCGGGCCAGCTGCCGCTTTGCCGGTCGGGATCTTCCTTGATGAGCCGCGACAGCCGCCGGGTCAGAACCTCGGTCATCATCCCAAAATCGTCGCCCGGCGTCAGATCCTCGCCCTTGATGTTGAACTTGCGATAGGCGCTTTTCTCAAACCCGTCGGGACCGGCGACAATCATGCCGCCGACCGCATTGGTGCCCTGGATGTGCGAGTTGTCATAGACCTCGACCCGCTGCGGCGGGCTGTCGAGGCCGAACGCCTCGGCCAGACCGCGCAGCAGTCTGCCCTGCGTCGCGGTCTCAGCCATCTTGCGGGCCAGGCTCTCGCGGGCGTTGCGGGCGGCCCCGGCCACCAGTTCGGCCTTCTCGCCACGTTTGGGCACGTCGATGGCCACCTTTCGCCCGGCCTTCTGGCTCAGCGCCTCGGCCATCAGGTCGGGATCGTCGATGGGGTGGGACAGGATCAGGCGGCGGGGCGGCTGCTTGCCATCATAGAACTGGCCCAGAAACGCCTGCAGCACCTCGGACGCCTCGGCCTCGGCCACGCGCGGATAGAAATCCTTGTTGCCCCAGTTCTGGTTGGCGCGGATGAAGAACACCTGCACGCAGGCCTGCCCGCCCTCCATATGCAGGGCGACCACATCGGCCTCGGGCACGCCGCGCGGGTTGATGCCTTGCGCGGTCTGCACCTGTGTCAGCGCCTTGATGCGGTCGCGCAGGATGGCGGCGCGTTCGAATTCCATTGCCTCGGCGGCCTCGGCCATCTGAGCGGCCAGCGTTTCCTGCACCTTGGTCGAGCGTCCCGACAGGAAGCGTTCGGCATCCGCCACCAGCCCGGCATAGTCCTGTTCGCTGATCTCGCCGGTGCAGGGCGCCGCACAGCGCTTGATCTGGTACAACAGGCAGGGCCGGGTCCGGCTGGAATACATCGCGTCCGAGCAGTTGCGCAGCAGGAACACCTTCTGCAACTGGTTCAGCGTCCGGTTCACCGCCCCGGCGCTGGCGAAGGGGCCATAGTAGCTGCCCTTGACCGACTTGCGGCCGCGATGCTTGCGGATCTGCGGGAAGCGGTGGTCCTTGGTCACAAGGATGTTCGGAAAGCTCTTGTCGTCGCGCAGCAGGACGTTGTAGCGCGGCTTGAGCTGCTTGATCAGGTTCTGTTCCAGCAACAGCGCCTCGGTCTCGGTGCGCGTGGTCAGGAACATCATCGACGCGGTTTCCGAGATCATCCGCGCGATCCGGCGGCTGTGGCCGGACGGGCGCGCATAATTCGACACCCTCGCCTTCAGGTTGTGAGCCTTGCCGACGTAAAGCACCCGGCTTTCCGCATCCAGCATTCGGTAGACGCCGGGCGAACTGTCCAGCGATTTCAGGTATCCCTGAATGCAATCATGGCCGGTCTTCGCGGGGGTAGGGGGCAGTGTGTCGGGCATGGGTCCATCAACGCGATTCCCTTGTGTCGCTGCAACCATTTGCGGTTGATCACAAGGGCGAACATGTCCACGGTTTCTGTGGATAACTCTGTTGGCAAGTTTTGGGGTATCCGGTTTTTCCCTTGTCAGGATAGGACTTCCTTGGTTTGCCTAAAAAATGTGCTGTTTTTCAAGGCACTGATTTTGCTGCATAGTTTTTTCCGCGCAGGATAAGTGCATGAGAAGCCTAACGTTTTCGTGACAGGAATGTGACGGCCTGTGCGCAGTGCAAAACTTGCATTTGAGAATGGTCATTCAACCCCGTCGACGTCCGGCGTTCTCCATGCCAGATGCTGACCTCCGTCGACACAAAGGATCTGTCCCGTCACCGCCCTGGCGGTCAGGAAATACATCAACGCACCGGTGATATCTTCGGAATTGGCCCCGCGTTGCAGCAGAGTCACGGCGCGTTGCTGGGCGAAATCCTCTGCAGATTGGCGGCCGCCGCGCAGGGTCGGGCCGGGACCGATGCCGTTCACCCGCACCTTCGGCGCCAACCCCATGGCGGCGGTGCGCGTGAAGGCCCACAGGCCCATCTTGGCGATGGTATAGGTGCTGAATTCGGGCGTCAGCTTGTGCACCCGCTGATCCAGCATGTTGACCACAAGCCCGCGCGCGACCGGTTCGCCCTGCGCATCGGGATCGGGCGGCGGCACCTGGCGGGCGAAGGCCTGGGTCAGGACATAAGGCGCGCGCAGGTTGCTTTCCAGATGCCGGTCCCAACTGTCGCGGGTCGCGGTGTCCAGATCGTCGTGTTCGAAGATCGAGGCGTTGTTCACAAGCACCGTCAGCGGCGTGCCAAGGGCCGCAGAGGCGCGCCCGACCAGTGGCACGGTCTGGGCCTCGTCCAGCAGGTCCGCGCCAAGGGCGACGGCCTTGCGGCCCTTGGCCTCGATCTCGGCCACCACGTCTTCGGCCGGTCCGCGCGAGGTGCCATAGTGGACGGCCACGTCGTGTCCGGCGTCGGCAAGCGCCAGGGCCATGGCGCGGCCAAGGCGCTTGCCCGCTCCGGTGACAAGTGCAGCTTCGGCCATGGCGATCTCCTTGGTGTCAGGCGAGCAGAATGCTCAGGTAGACCAGATATATCAAGGTCAAGAGCACACCCCACCCACGTGTCAGGTTCCACTTCAGAAACACGAACGGGGCGATCAGGACAGAGGCGGCCAGCATCACCCACAGGTCCAGGTGCAGGAACTCGGGATCCACCGGGATGGTGCCGAACAGGCTGGCCACGCCGATGATGCCCAGCAGGTTGAAGATGTTCGACCCGATGACATTGCCAAGCGCCACTTCCGCCTTGTTGCGCATCGCGGCCATGACGGTGGTGGCCAGTTCCGGCAGCGAGGTACCGATGGCGATCAGGGTCAGGCCGATCACGGTTTCACTGATGCCGAACCGGCGGGCGATGTTGATGCCGCCGTCCACCAGCAGATCGGCGCCCAGGGGCAGGCCGATCAGGCCCAGCACCAGCAGCAGCGCGATGCGCCAGCCCGGCAGGCTGGGATCGGCGCCTTCCAGTTCCTCGGGATCCTCGGTGACAAGGGCTGCGGCATTGCGGTGATTGTGGGCGCGGCGTCCCTGATCGACCAGCATGAAGGTCAGCCCGGCCAGCAGCAGCAGCCCGTGCATCCATGTCAGCGGTCCGGTGAAACACAGCCCAATGAACGCGATCGAGGCCAGGATCATCAGCAGATAGCTGTGCCGCGTATCGCAGCCCGATGTGGCCAGTCCCTTCATCATCGCGGGTATCCCCAGCACCAGCAGGATGTTGGCGGTGTTCGAGCCGACCACATTGCCAAGCGCGATTCCCGGTGCGTCATCCAGAACCGCGTTGATCGAGATCAGAAGCTCGGGCGCCGAGGTGCCGAAGGCGACGATGGTGAGGCTGACGATCAGAGCGGGAACACCCAGCCGCAGGCTCAGGTTGACCGCGCCCTTCACCAACGCGTCGCCGGCCAGCAGCAGGATCACCAGGCCAAGCGCGACATATACCCAATCCATCATGAAGATTTCTTGTCCTTGCAGCGGCACGGTCCCTTGCCGATCCGGTAGGTGCCGCAGTCGCGACACTTGCGCGCCTCAAGCTTGCCTTGGCCGGGCAGGCGCAGGCGTCCGAACATGGCCAGAACCGCCATGCCGATCAGGAAGAATGTGACGATCTTGACCAGCATCAGAGCCCGAAACGGGCAAACTGCGCGCGCTCCTCAATGCCGAGCAGGGCACCTTCGGCGGCCTGCATCCCGAATCGGCGCAGCAGGCCCTTCTTCGGTCCGTACTTCTGGAATTTCACCTTGGGCCCGAAGCGTTCCTTCATCTTCGGAACCAGATGACCGATGCCGTCGGCCAGACCGGCCTCGACGGCACGGTGGCCCAGCCAGATGTTGCCGTTGAACAGATCCTGCGACAGATCCAGCTTCGCGCCGCGCCGCGCCTTCACATGATCGATAAAGACCGTGTGAATGTCTTCAAGGATGACCTTCAGACGGGCCACATCCTCTTCCTTCTCGGGGCGGAAGGGGTCCAGCATGCTTTTCGACGTGCCCGCGGTATGAACCCGCCGTTCGACCCCGTGGCGGGCGATGAACTCATGCGCGCCGAAGGACGACGAGATCACGCCGATGGAGCCGATCACCGAACTGGGATCGACCCAGATCTCATCCGCTGCAGAGGCCAGCCAGTAGCCGCCCGACGCCGCGACATCCTCGACAAAGGCATAGACGGGAATGTCCTTTTCCTCGGCCAGCCGCCGGATGCGCGCGCCGATCAGCGAAGATTGGACCGGGCTGCCGCCGGGCGAATTGATCGACAGGGCCACCGCCACCGGCTTGTGCTTGGCAAAGGCGCGTTCCAGCAGCGGCGCGAGGGATTCGTCGCTCAGACCAGAGGTGCCGGACCCGGCGCCGTTGATGACGCCGGACAGCCGGACCACGGCCACGCGGGGGGGGCGGTTCAGGAAGGGCACAAATTTCTTCATGGTCAGCACATAGAGTGCGCCCCACCGAACAACAAGTTGTCGGCCCCCTCAATACGCGAAGGCCCCGGCAGATTGCCGGGGCCCGTGTCCTTGTGCGCACAGTCTGCGCACCATGTAGGCCGGTTGCCTTACCACAAGGCGACGATGCTGCTTGCGGTGGTGCCCGACGACAGGATCTTGGTGGCGCGCATGGGCAGCATCGAGCCTGCGGGCACGGCGGAAAAGGTCAGCTGCGCGCCCGATACCAGTTCGGCCCGGATATCGCCGCCGACGCCCACGTAGACTGCGCGCGAGACATGGCCCAGCGGGTTGGAATCATGCGGGGCCACCATGATGCCGTCGATGGCGGGCGAGGTCAGGCCTGGGGCGGTGTCAGCGAAAAGATCAGCCATAGGGTTCTCCGTTCAGGCCACTTGGGCCGGGGTCAGCGTGCAAGTTGTTGAACCGCAGGTGGCTTCGGGCGCAGACTGTGCCAGAAGGATGAGGCCACAAGCGGATGACGTCTGTATGCGCAACAACTGTCGGAAGTTCGGTTTAACCTTCTGTAAAGCCACCGTGCGTTGCGCGGTCGCCCTGGTCTGGCTTGCGGGCGGCTCCGGTGCCGGGCTGGCACAGGTCGCGGCCCCCGTGGCTGACCGCATTGCCCCCGTGACCTCGGCCAACACGCGGCGGCAGGCGCTGCGCGATCAGTGGCTGGTCGAGTTGCTACCCGATCCCGAAATGGCCGCCCTGCCCATCGTCGATCCGTCGCGCAGCGATCCGGTGGCGGGTCAGCTGCGGCGGCTTTATGCGCAGGGCAGGGCGGCGGGTCTGGCCGGCGTCCTGTATGACAACCGCGACCGGGGGCATTCCGCCCTGTTGCCCGATGCCTTTCCGCAGATGGCGCGCGTCGTCTACGACCCGCCGTTCCTGACCCAGATGCTGGATCACGGGCTGGCGGGGCGGATGAAATTCTCGCTTCCGGTGATCGGCAATTCCTCGACGGCTTTTACCAAGGGGCCGTTGGAGCGGTCGATCGGGCGCATGGCCACCGGCAGCCAGGCCGATGCCAGCCGCGCCAACACGCTGTACCTGTCCAACCATTTCTACGTGTACCCCGAGCATCGCGACCACGATGTCGACAAGGGCGACCGGCTGTTCGCCATGACCCCGCATTTCGCGCTGTCGCAAGGGTCGTCGCGCACCGACCGCCCGGTCATGGAAGCGGTGGCCGAGGCCTTGGCCGCCCTGCAACCGGAAACCCGCGCCCGGGCCGAGGCTCTGGGCTTGCTGGCACCGACCGCCCAGATGATCCTGCGGCGCAGCCTGTCCGGCGTGCAGTCCGACACCGACTATCTGACCCCTCGCGCGCATCCCACGGCGTTTGCGGGCAATCTGCTGCGGCCCTCGGTGATGGTGGCGCTGGCCAATTCCATCGCGCCGGACGCGCTTCCGCCGGTGGTGATGCTCAGCGTGGTGCGGGATTTTTCAGGGGTGCCGGGCCGCGATTTCCTGGCCGGCAATCTGGGCGAGGTTCTGTTCACGACATCCACGGCCATCGGGCGGGCGTGGCGCGGCCTGTCCAGTCGGCGTGGCATCACGCTGGACGTGACCGGCACCGAAGACCCGTCAGGACGTGATCTGACATTTCACTGGGTGGTGGTGAAGGGCGATCCCGCCAAGGTGCGAATCACGCCCGAAGATGCGCGCGGCGGCCGTGTGACCATCGAAATGGACTGGCACGACCCGGTAACGGTGGTGCCACCCACCACGCCGCGTCCCTCTCGTATCGAGGTGGCCGTGATTGCCAACAATGGCGTGCATCTTTCGGCACCGTCGTTCTTTTCGGTCAGCCTGCCGCTGTTCCAGAATCGCGTCTATGCCCAGACCGGAGATCCGGTCCCGCAATCCATGAACTACCGCGCGGATCCGGGCGATCCCTATGCCGATCCGCTGATCTGGCCGACCGCCGCCTGGACCGACAGCTTCGAGGCGGCAGAGTCGGGGGGCTGGATCCTGCGCCGCGACCATGGCGGCGGCGGCGTTCTTACCCTGAACAAATCGGGGCTGGGCTATGGCACCGCAGACGGGCCGGTCGCGCATATCGCCCAGAAATCGCGGAAGGGGCCGCTGGTCCTGGTGACAGTTCGCGCCGATGGCACGGATCAGTAATAGGCGTTGTCGTAACCGTAGCCGCCGCTGGTGTAGCGGACCTTGTTCATCACCACGCCCAACACGTTCGAGACTGCGGCGATCTGTGTTTCGGCAACGTCGATCTCGTCGATCGAGGTCACTTCGGCCGCGACGACAAGCAGGCTGCAATCCACGTATTCCAGGAACCCGACGGTGTCGTCCGAGGCCAGAACCGGCGGCGCGTCGAACAGGATGATGTCGGGCGCATAGGTCTCTTCGACCTTCTTCAGCGCCTGCCGGGCCTTGCTGCTTTGCAGCAGTTCCGACGAATTCGCAGCTGGCACCTGGTTGGTGGCAAAGGCGAGGTTACTGCCATAGGCCACCATGTGATATTCCGCTGGCTCCTGACCGCTGAGCACGCGGGCGAAAGCCATGTTTTCCTTGATGCCCAGCACGCGGGCCATTTCCGGGCGGCGCATGTCGGTCTCGATCACAAGGATGCGCAGGTCGGTTTGCCGGGCCAGCGAAAACGCCAGGTTCGCGGTGACGGTGGTCTTGCCGCAGCGGGGCGTCGGCGAGGTCACGAGGATGCGATGCCAATTGTTGACTTTGGCCTGTTGCAGGATCTTGGTCCGCATCATGTCGATCTCGGCGGCCTGCTTGCCACCGAAGAAGGACACCAGCCGGTTGGTGCGGTACAGTTCCTCGTTCGGGGCCAGTTGCGGCAGGGCGCGCCAGGCCGAGAGGACGGCATCATCGGCAGCGGCGGGCTGGGCCGATTGCGGCACCTGCGCCTGCTCCGGGGGCGTCTCCTGAACGGGTGCGGCCTTGTCCTTCGGCGGCGTTTGCTGTGCGCCGATGGTTTCGTTGCGCCGTTCGCGTGCCCGGTTGAGGGCGTCTTGAAGTCGTTCCATTGCCAAGCCTTTGTTCAGAGCCCCGCCTGCACCCGCGTGCGGGCGCACGAATGCGTCGCGATCAGATCATCGAGTAGCCGACCCTGTTCAGAAACGGTTCCAGAATCGTTTCCAGCGGGGCGACCAGCGTGTGGATGGCGTACATGCCAAGGGGGATGAAGATGATAAAGAAGGCAATCGCGCCGAATACCATCATACGTTTGACGAAGATTTCGCGGTCGGTCCGGATGTAGGGCAGCACCGCGATCGGGGTGATCCCCAGCTTGTTGGTCAGTTCCACCGGGCGCCGGATCGACTTGTTCAGCAATTCCATCAGCAGAATGATGGCCAGACCCGTGGCCATGCCGGCACCCACGCCTCCTGCCATGATCAGCGGACGGTTGGGGCTGGACGGCCGGTCAGGGCGGATCGCCTGTTCGATCACCGAGATCCGCTGGCCCTTGGCAAGCAATTCGATCCGCTCACCGGTCGCGGCCTTGGACAGGCGCGCAACAGCCGTGTTGTACTGACCCTGCGTGTTGTTGAAGTCGCGTTGCAGCTTGGACAGGCCAACGCCATTGGCGGGGGCTTCGGCGATCAACACCTCAGTTGCGGCAATCTGAGTGTTCATTTCCTCGATTTCCGTCTGCAGAAGCTCGATTTGCGAATCAAGGTCCGACAGCTGGGCGCGGAACTGGGCCTCCTGCTGGGAAATCTTCTGGTCCTCGACTTCCTCGGCAAGACCGCTGGCCGTCACGGCTTCGGTGGCGACCTGTTCCTCAAGCTGCTTGACCTTGGCTGCCAGCATGGCGCGCTTGGGGTTGGTCTGGGAATAGATCAGCTCGGCATCCGACAGGGCCTGCCGCGCGGCTTCCAGCTGTTGCTGACGGGGCGTGAGCTGGCCACCGCTCGCGCCGGCAACGCCGCCGGTCAGGCGGAACAGATCCTCCAGCCGCTTGATCTGATCTTCCAGAACCGTGATCTGGCGGGCGCGGGAATCGATCCCGGCGTTCAGGCTGCCAAGGCGGCCGCGCAGATATTCCAGATGCTGGGGCAGGGCCAGACCGGCCTGCGCTTCGTATTCCAGAAGGCGCGCGCTTTGCGTGTCCAGCTCGGTCCCGAGCCGATCCACTTCCTGTTCGAAGAATTCCAGCGTGTCACCCGCCTGTTCGGTGCGGATCTCGACGTTTTCCTGAAGCACCAGGGTGACAAATTCATTGGTCACCTCGGCCACCTTGCCGGGAGAGTCGCCACGGTAAGTGATCGTCAGAAGTGTCGTGGCCGGGGCGTTCCTGCGCGAGACCGGCTTGACCGTGTTGGTGGTCCGGAACGTGGTGCGGTTGCGCATATCCGTCACGATCGCGGTCGCGGTCGGCGCATTGCCCTGATCGCTGTCCTGGTACAGACCCAGCCGGTTGGCCATGTCGAGCAAGTTGGCGCGGGTCATCAGCCGCTGTTCGATGATCTGAAGCTGTTCGGCCGCCTGAACCTGCACCGTCGAGGCTGCCAGGGCCGCCGGGATCTGTTCGGCTTCCACCAGCAGCGTCGCGCGGGCCTCGTATTCGGCGGGCAGCAGCATCGCCACCGAGAAGCCGATCGAGGAAAACAGCGCCGTGATCAGAATGAAGTACGGGCTGCGGCGCATGAAGACGCGCAGGTAATATTTCAGGTCAAGCTTCATGCCTGATCTCCTTCCAGGCTCGAAGCACCAAAGAAGACGCCGTCGTTCAGCACGCATTCGATGGTTTCTTCGGTCACCACATGTTCCTCTGCCGAGAAGGCATAGACCAATCCCAGATCGCAGATCTGGTTCACGAGACGGGGAATGCCCCGCGAAAGTTCATAGATGCGATGGATCGCATTGGGGCTGAATTCCTGCCCGCTGCCGCCCGCCACTCGCAGCCGGTGTGCGATGTAGGCGCCGACGTTTTCCTCGGACATGGCCGACAGATGGAAGCTAGACCCGACCCGTTGCACGAACTGCTTCAACTCGGGACGCATGATCAGGCTGCGCAGCTCCGGCTGCCCCACCAGCACAAGCTGCACCAGTTCATCCTTGTTGGAGTTGATGTTGGTGAGCATCCGAAGCTCTTCCAACGTGTTCACGTTCAGGTTCTGGGCTTCGTCGATGATCAGGATCACCCGGTGCCCGTTGGCATAGGACTCCAGAAGGAAATCCTGCAACTGCTGGAACAGCTGTACATAGGAGGCGTGCGGATCGAATTTCTGACCGACGGCGTGCAGCACCCATTGCAGCAATTCGCCCCGGTCGCCCTGCGCATTCGAGATCAGGCCGATAAGCACGTCGTCGGGCAGGGTTTTCAGCAGATGCTGCAGCAAGGTCGTCTTGCCGGCGCCGATCTCTCCCGTCACCACGGTGATCGGCGAGCGCGTGAGGATACCGTATTCCAGCATCGTATAGGCCAGTCGGTGCGACTTGGACCAGAACAGGAAGTCAGGATCGGGGACAAGCGTGAATGGACGCTCGTGAAACCCGAAGAACGAATTGTAAATATCTACTGGAGCAGTTGTATTCATTATCCCGCAGCCCGACCTGAAGCACCAGCAACCCGGCGTTGAGTTCCTGCCCTTCGGGCACACACACAAGCACACTTAACCTCACAGGGTCTTATGCGCAAACTCAAGCCGTATGAAGGATGAATCGCGGAAGACGTTCAAAAAGTCGCAAGTATTCCAAGTGTTGCATGCCGGTTTCCTGTTCTGCTTCGGTCCGATATTCACTCTGTGTGCGCTGCACTGGCCTGTCCATGCGTTGTCCAGATGCCCAGCGATCGGGCGGTTGATCTGATTTCGAGCGGAAATTCGCCTCCCGATTGTGTGATTCTTGACACGGTTTGGTGTCCCCGGTTCCACCTAAAGTAGTGTAACCAACTGTTTACCAAGCGGTTTCCAGTTTTGGTGAAATTTGGGCCAAAAGCTGCTAAATGTTGAAAGGATTGTCTTGAGCATGGTAGGGGTGATGTTGTGCGCTACACGGTGGAAGTCTGCCTGAGCCACGACTTGTATGAGTGGTGAATAGAGTTAAATGAGGGTGAACGGTAGTGACGGCACATTTCCCGAACTCGTCAGACGTGATTAAAGGAATTGTGGATTACACGCCTCGGAAGAGCCTTTACCGCTCTGTCTTCAAGCGTGTGTTCGATATTCTGTTCGTGCTGGCCGCCTCGATCGTGGCGGTCCCTGTCACTGTACTCCTTGCCCTGATGATCATGTCCGATGGCGGTTCGCCGTTCTTCGTGCAGCGGCGCGTCGGCAAGGACGGCAAGATCTTCAACATGGTCAAGCTGCGCTCGATGGTGGTGGATGCGGACCGCAAGCTGGCCGCTTTCCTGTCGCAGAACGAAGAGGCCCGCGACGAATGGAACCGCAACCAGAAGCTGAAATCCGATCCCCGCATCACTTTCGTGGGCCGGATCATCCGCAAGACATCGCTGGATGAGCTGCCGCAATTCTGGAATGTTCTTCTGGGCGACATGAGCGTCGTCGGCCCGCGTCCGATGCTGCCCTCGCAGCGCGACCTTTACCCCGGCCAAGCGTATTACGCGCTCAAGCCCGGAGTCACCGGTCTGTGGCAGGTGGGCGACCGCAACAACACGTCCTTCGCGGCGCGGGCGCGGTATGACGCCGATTATTATAGGATTGTTAGCCTGAAGACGGATATCTGTGTCGTGCTGAAGACCGTTCGCGTGGTCCTCCGCGGCACCGGGCACTAGCCGCGCATCCCTGCGCTGTTTGACGCAACCAGCCGCGGATTTCTCCGCGGCTCTTTTTATTTGGGGTCCGTAAGGATTACATATCAACAGATGCTGCAACGACAGGGATCCAGAATGCGCAACGCTTCCCGGCTTCTATCCGCCGTACTTTTGACCTCCGCGCTGGCTTTGTCCGCCTGTGATTCGGTCGAGGACAAGGCCGAAAAGAAATATCAAAATGCCGTGGAACTGGTGAATGCTGGAGAAGTCGCCAAAGCCGTCGTCGAGCTTCAGACAGTGTTCAAGCTTGACGGTGAGCATCGTGATGCCCGGATGATGTATGCACGGCTGAAGCGCGATGAAGGCGATATCGAACAGGCCTTCGGACATTTCCTGCTGGTGACCGAACAGTATCCCGAGGATTTCGAGGCGCATTTCGAGATTGCCAGACTGGCCGTGGATCTGAGCGCGTGGCAGGAGGCGGAGAAACACGCCCGTGCCGCGGCCGAGATCGACCCGGATTATCCCGATCTCCAGCCCTTGCTGGTGGCGGTGGATTACAGTGCCGCATCGCGCAATGAAGACGAGGCCGCGCAGCTGGCCGCCTATGAACGCGCCCGCGAGGTTCTGGTGGCGCAGCCGGATTCGCTGGTGGGCTGGCAGATCGTGGTCGATCGCCTCATGCGCGAAGGCAAGACCACCGAGGCGCTGGAGGCTCTGGACGAAGCGCTGACGCATCGTCCCGACAATGCCCAGTTCCACCAACTCAAGCTGAACCTTCTGGCGCAGATCGAGGATCTCGATGGTCTTGGTGCGCAACTGAAGGAAATGGTCGAGCGGTTCCCGGAAAACCGCGAGGTTAGGACCGCGCTGGTGCGCTGGTACATCGCCAACGAGGATCCGGATGGCGCCGAGGTCTTCGTGCGAGATCTGGTCGCGCGCGCGGGCGACGAGGTTCCGCCGCGTATTGCTCTGGTACAGTTCCTAACCCAGGTGCGGGGGGGCGACGCTGCGCTGGTCGAACTGGACAAGCTGATCGAGGAAGGACTGGCCGATGCCACCTTCCGCCTGATCAAGGCCAGCGTTCTGTTCGACATGGGGCAGAGCGAGACCGCCATCGAGCAGGTCGAAGCCCTGAGCCAGCAGCACACGGATGGCAGCGAAGAGGCGCTCAACATCAAGACAACCCTCGCACGGATGCTTGTGGCCGATGGCGACAAGGCCCGGGCCGAGGAACTGGTCGACGAGGTTCTTTCCCAGGATCCGGGCGACACCAACGCACTGAAGCTGCGTGCGGCCTGGCTGATCGAAGATGACCAGGTGCGCGATGCGGTTCTGGCCCTGCGGACCGCGCTGGACCAGGCCCCGCGTGATCCCGAAACTATCACGCTTCTGGCCCGCGCCTATGAGCGGGGCGGCAACCGGGAACTGATGGCCGAAAGCCTTGCCCTGGCGTTCGAGGCCTCGGGCGCGGCCCCGGCCGAGGCGTTGCGCTATGCCCAGCACTTGATCACCAACGAGAAATACCTGACGGCGGAAGACGTCCTGATCCAGGCCTTGCGCCTGTCGCCCGACAGCGTGCCCCTGCTGCGCTCCCTGTCCGAGGTCTATCTCGGCATGAACGACCTGCCGCGCGCCGAACAGGTGGTCACCGCCCTGCGCAACGTGAACACGGAAGACGCCGTGGCGCTGGCCAACGGTCTGCAGGCCGCGGTGCTGCAACGCATGGCGCGCACCGACGAAAGTATCGCGCTGATGCAAAACATGATCGAAGAGGGGCAGTCGAACCTGTCGGCCCAGACCGCGATCGTGCGCACGCGCCTGGCCAACGGCGAGGTAGAGGAAGCCCGTGCCTATATGAACCAGGTTCTGGCGACGACGCCCGAGGACAGCCCGAACTACCTTGGCGTGCAGTTCCTCAACGCGGCATTGACCGCCACGGAAGGGCAATACGACGAGGCGCGCGGAATGTATCGCGAGATCCTGGACACCGACAACACCATCGAGCCGGTCTGGCGTGCACTGGTGGCGACGGCGGTGCGACAAGGCGCCGAGGAAGATGCCGCACAGATCGTGGACGAGGCGCTGGCGATCCTGCCCGAGTCGGCGAACCTGTGGTGGATCAAGGCCGGGCTGGTAGAGCGCGGCGGCCGGATCGACGAGGCCATCGGCATCTACGAAGACCTTTATGCCAAAGACTCCAGCTCAACCATCATTGCCAACAACTTGGCCAGCCTGATCACGACTTACCGCAACGACGAAGAAAGCCTGCAGCGCGCTTTCGTGATCGCACGCCGTCTGCGCGGCTCGACGATCCCGGCCTTCCAGGACACCTATGGCTGGATCGCCTACCGCCTTGGCAACTATGACGAGGCGCTTGAGCATCTGGAACCCGCCGCCGTGCGCCTGACCGGCGATCCCACGGTCCAATACCATCTGGCCAAGACCTATATGGCCGTGGATCGTCCGGGCGACGCGCGTACCTATCTGGAAAGGGCGGTTGAACTTTGGGACGGATCGGAGTTGGATCTTGCTGCACAGGCGCGCGAGGAGCTTGCCGCCATGACCAGCGCGCCCACCGACGCGCCCGCCGCGTCGGAGTGAACCGAAACCCATCGGCGGGGGCCGCGCATGCGATCCCCTTGCCCCTGACGCGCCCCGCCCCGGCGGGCCGGAGGATTCCGACGTGACGTGGAACATCCCCAACATCTTGACTGTGATGCGCCTGTTCGCGGCCCCCTGTGTGGCGCTGGCCTTCATGGTGCTGCCACGACCGATGGCGGATTGGGCCGCGCTGGTGATCTTCGTTCTGGCTGCGGTCACCGACTGGTTCGACGGCTATCTGGCGCGCAAGCTGAACCAGCAGACCCGCTTTGGTGCGATGCTGGATCCGATCGCCGACAAGGCCATGGTCATCATCTCGATCTGCGTGATCCTGGCCCTGTCCGGCCTGGATCCCTGGCTGACCCTGCCCGCGGTCATCATCCTGTTCCGCGAAGTGTTCGTATCCGGCCTGCGTGAGTTCCTGGGCTCCGACGCCAGCCTGTTGCAGGTCACCAAGCTGGCCAAATGGAAAACCACCGCACAGATGGTGGCGATTCCGCTGCTGCTGCTCAGCCTCGGCCTGCAGGAGGTGCATTTCTGGCTGTACCGGTCCATGGATCCGGCGGATTACGACGCGCTGCTGGCGCAGGGACCGCAGGACTGGAATACCACATGGCGGGTGGTGCAGGGCGGCTGGCTGAGCGGGCTGACCGGCCTGGTCATGTTCTATGTCGCGGCGTTCCTGACCGGGCTGACCGGGCTGGACTACTACCGCAAATCCCTGCGCTTCCTGGAGGATGAGGCCGGTGACGATGCAGCTTGAGGTGCTCTATTTCGCCTGGGTGCGCGAACGGATCGGCGTGCCGCGTGAAACCGTGCAGACCGAGGCGCGCACAGTGGCCGAGCTGGTGGCCGAACTGACCGCCCGGGAAGAGCGTTATGCCGCCGCCTTCGCCGATCTTTCCACCGTGCGGGTGGCGCTGGACCAGACATTGTCCGAGTTTGATGCACCTCTGGACGGCGTGCGCGAGGCGGCGTTCTTTCCGCCGATGACCGGTGGCTGAACATGGATGTTCTGATCCAGTCCGAGGTGTTCGACGCCGGGGCGGAACTCAACCGTTTCTCCCAACGCGCCGCCCATAGCGGGGCCGGGGCGGTGGTCAGTTTCTCCGGCCTTGTTCGCGATCTGGCCGACAACCCGCTGTCGCATATGGAGATCGAGCATTACCCCGGCATGACCGAACGCGCGATCGAGGCGATACGCGCCGAGGCGATCACCCGTTGGTCGCTGTCCGGGGCACTGGTGATCCATCGCCACGGCCGGCTTGCGGCCGGTGACCCGATCATGATGGTGGCCACCGCCGCCCCGCACCGGGTGGATGCGTTCGCGGCGGCTGAGTTCCTGATGGATTACCTGAAGTCCCGCGCGCCCTTCTGGAAGAAGGAAGTCACCGCCCAGGGCGCATCCTGGGTGGACAGCAAGGCCGAGGATGAGGCCGCGCTGGATCGCTGGGACTGAACCCGCCCGGAGCGGAAAAAGCTCAGGTCGAGCCCATGTTCTGTTTCGAGATGAAGGCGCGCAGTTCCTCGGTCTCGCGCCGCGCGGATTGAAGCCCCTCCATCGCCGCCTTCAATTCGGCCTCGGCCTCTTTCAGACGGCCGTGCAGGCGCCCCTCTTCCTCTTTCAGCTCGGTCCGCGCCGCATCGCGGGCTTCCTCGGCGTCGTGCAGCGCCTCGGCCATGCTGTCCAGCTCGCTCAGGTCGGCTTTCGACACATGCGACAGGCGGCTGACCACCCAATGGGTCACGAACCCCAGGCAGAAGGCGCCGAACAGCAGGATTGCCGTGGCGATGATGAATTCAGTTCTGTCCATCGGTCTGCTCCGTTTCTGTCGCGGGCGCATCGGGGTCGGCCTGCGCGGTCTCATCGCTGGGGTCGTCATCCGGGGCGAAGGGCCCGAACAGGGGATAGCGCAGGCTGAACTCGATCCGGCGGTTGGCCTCGCGTCCCTCGGCGGTGTCATTGTCGGCCACCGGGCGTTCTTCGCCATAGCCGATCGCGCTGAGGTTGCTGGCCCGCACCCGCTCGGCAATCAGGGCGTTGAACACTGCATCGGCGCGTGCCTGGCTGAGCGCCGTGTTCATCTCGTCCCGGCCCTGGCTGTCGGTGTAACCGCCGATTTCCATTTCCACATCCTCGCATTCGCGCAGGACAGCGGCGATGCGGCGCACGATGCGCAGACCGTCGATGTCCAGCTCGGTCGAGCCCGGCGCGAAGGTGATCTTGGTATTGGCCTGAATGTCGTTGATCCGCGCCAGGCAGTCCTCGGCGGTGGGCAGCGAGGCGACGGGATCAAGATCCTCGACATAGGCGATGTCTAGCAGCATCGGCATCGACGGGCCCAGCAGCGCGGTCAGATTGCTTGCCAGCGTGCCGGGCAGGGCCGGATCGCCGGTGGTGCCCTTCAGGGTCAGCATGTCCGGGGTGATGCTCAGACGCCCGGTTTCCAGCGCCGAAAAGGCATCCAGCCCGGCCAGAACCCGCGCCGACCAGCCTTCGGGCAGGCCGGATTGCTGGCGCAGCGATATGTGCAGCTTGTCCCGCGGAAACCGCGCGGCGACCAGCGTTTCCACCACGTCGCGAGCGTGACGGTCCGCCGTGGTGCCCCGGACGATGGCCTGTCCTTCCGGGCTGAGCGTCGCCGAGAACACGGCTTCGGTGGCAGCAGCCGTCTGCGCGGCCCCCGGCACCGGCGCCACCGACAGTGTATAGGTGTCGGGCAGGTCGGCTTCGAAGGCGGCAAGGGCACGATCCATCTGTGCCGGCTGAACCATGGCCCCCGGCGTGATCGAGATGCTGAGATCCGAGATCGTCAGGACGCCCGCACCGATCTGGGTCAGCGCGTCGATGCCGCGGGCGGTGACGCGATCCCATTGCGTGTCGGGCGCGCCCATGGCCACCACGCAGGTGGTGTCGTCGATCTGCGCCCCGGCATTGCGGGCCGCGGCCTCGATCTGCTGGCGTCCTTTGGCAGAACTGGCGGAACAGGCTTCGAAGCGGGCACCGGCGTCATCGATCCGGAAGCGGGTCACGAAGGGCGAGATCACCGGCGGCGGCACCGAGAAATCGGACATCAGCGCGATCTGATCCCCGACCTGACTGGCCAGACCCTGTTCCAGATAGGTCTTTGTTTCGGTATCCGGCGTCAGCCCGGTGACGGTCATCGTCTCGGCTGAAAGTTCCACCCGTGCATCGGTCAGGCCGCGCACCACGGCAACGCCGGCCTCCATTGCGGTCTCCCAGCCCGGCGGCGCGGCATCGGGACTGGAGGACAGCAGGTCCGACACGGTGGTCACGCCGTCGATCTCGGCCAGCGTATCCAGCAGCAGCGCCTTGGCGGCGTTGCCGCCGGGGATCAGCCCCAGCGCCGTGATCGTGGCGCCGTTGCGCATCAGTTCAAACCGGTATTCGGGGGGCGGCGGAGCGTCGGGGTCGGCCACGCTCATCCCGTCGCGCAGGTTGACAGGGTTCACCACCGCGCCCGCGGCGCGCAGGGCGCGAAAACGCTCGGCCTCGTCCGGGGCTTCCCCGCCCAACCGCGCCTGCAGACCGTTAATCTCGACCGTGACCCAGTCGAAGCCGCCATCTGCCAGCGCGGTTTCAAGTGCCGTGCCCGCGCGCTCTTCCACCAGTTCGACCGCGTGTTGGGCCACCACCACGCAAGCCCCGGCGCCGAGGCCGAGGGTGACGAGGTTGAGGGCAAGGATCGCAATTGGACGCATGTGGACTTCCGACCGTCAGGGAGGCTTAGTGTCTTTACGAAGCCCCGCGCGCGAGATCAATCAAAGCAGCAGGGCTAACGCGAAGGCAGCGGCGGGAATCAGCCCGGTATCGCGGTTGCTGCGGAACAGCCACAGGCAGGTGTCGGGGTCTTCGGTCTGCAAGCGCCGCAACTGCCAAAGCTGATGCACGGCAAAGCCCGGCACTGCCAGAAACGCCACGGCACTTGCCATAGTCAGCCCCTGACCGGCGAGGGCCACCCAGATTGCCAGCGCCATCAGCGCAACGGACCCCCACAGGAACAGGGTCAGCCAGCGATGGGTGTTGCTGCCGAACAGCCGGGCCGTGGATTTCACCCCGATAAGCGCGTCGTCTTCCTTGTCCTGATGCGCATAGATGGTGTCGTAGAAAAGGGTCCAGACCAGCCCCGACAGGTACAGCAGCACTGCCGGCCACCCCAGCCGCCCGTCATGCGCCGTCCAGGCCAGCAGCGCGCCCCAGTTGAACGCCAGCCCCAGGAACACCTGCGGCCACCATGTGAACCGCTTGGCAAAGGGATAGATCGCCACCAGCGCCAGCGAGGCCACCCCCAGCAGGATGGCATTCAGGTTGAATGTCAGCAGGATCGCGAAGGCCAACAGCGCCTGCAGGCCCATCCAGACCACCGCCCCCCGCACGCTGACCTGGCCCGAGGGGATCGGCCGCGACTGGGTGCGGGCCACGGCGGCGTCGAATTCGCGGTCGGTGATGTCGTTCCATGTGCAGCCGGCGCCGCGCATCAGCCAGGCGCCCAGCCCGCAGCCCAGCATGATCCACAACCCGCGCCATCCCAGACCGTCACCGCTGGCCGCCGACAGCAGGACGCCCCACCAGCAGGGCAGCAGCAACAGCCATGTACCGACCGGCCGGTCCGCCCGGCTGAGACGCAGGTAGGGGCGGGCCCAGTCTGGCGCGCGATGGTCCACCCAGTTGCCGCGCACCGCGTCGGACACCTGTCCCTCTGGCGCTTGGGGCGAGTCGGTCATATCTAGGCCTCATGTCGAACGCGAAATCTTCTGCAAAGATCCGGCTCTATGTAGAGCATCCCTTGGCCGAGGGACAATCGGTTCCGCTGACGCGGGATCAGGCACATTACCTGTTCGGGGTGATGCGGTTGACCGAGAGCGATGCGGTGCTGCTGTTCGACGGGGTGTCGGGCGAATACCGCGCCGAGGTGGCCGAGGCCGGAAAGCGCGGCGGTGTTCTGGTCTGTGCCGAGCAGACCCGGCCATTGCAGACCCCGCCCGACCTGTGGCTGCTGTTCGCGCCGATAAAGAAGGCGCGCACCGATTTCATCGTCGAAAAGGCCGCCGAGATGGGCGCGGCGCGCATCTGCCCGGTGCAGACCGCCTTCACCAATTCCGAGCGGATCCGGCAGGATCGCCTGCAAGCCCACGCCATCGAGGCCGCCGAGCAATGCGGCGGCACCTTCGTGCCCGAAGTGACCGCGCTGACCCGCCTGTCTGCGCTGCTGGACGATTGGCCCGCCGACCGCCGCTTGATGTTCTGCGACGAGTCCCGCGCCGGGGAGGGTCTGACACTGGCCACCGCCGGGCCCGGACCCTGGGCCATCCTGATCGGTCCCGAAGGCGGCTTCAGCTCCGAGGAACGGGCGCGGCTGATGGCGATGGACCAGGCAGTGCCGGTCAGTCTCGGCCCGCGCATCCTGCGCGCCGATACCGCTGCCGTGGCCGCCATGGCGGTCTGGCAACAGGCGTTGGGCGACTGGACATGATCCGCCGATCCCGGTCCCGTTATTTGCATCCCGCGCCCGCGCTTGCGAGGCTGGGCTAAAGCGGATTCGCCTGGGCCGAGTCCCGCTGACCGACGACCGATGCCTGCGAGGTGCTGCATTGAAAGACTTCATTCGTCCCGAACTGCGCCACGCCTTTTGGCACGCGCGCGAGCTGATCGGCGGCCTTGCGGTGGCCGCTTTCGCCCTGTGGTGGATGCTCAGTTCCCATGGGATCATGTTCTGGACCTCGATCCCGGCCATGGGGCTTGGCGTTGTGCTTGTGGCGCTCGGCCTGCAGCGAATGCGGTTTCGCACCGAGGGCAACGGGCCGGGGGTGGTGGAAGTCGATGAGGCACGCATCGCCTATTACGGCCCGCTCGACGGCGGCGCAGTGTCGGTCCGGGCGCTGGCCGAGGTGGCGCTGGACCCGCGCGGTCGGCCCGATCACTGGACCCTGCGCGAATCCGACGGCACCACGCTTCACATTCCGGTGACGGCCAGCGGGGTCGAGGCACTTCTGGATGCTTTCGCGCAATTGCCCGAGTTCCGGACCGAACGGCTGTTGCTGGCCCGTCAGGTCAACCAGGGCGCGGTTTACGTGGTCTGGCAGCGCCCCGGCGTCAAGCCGCCGAAGGGCGACGCGCTGCTGCCGCCGACTTCGGCCAAACGGCGCGCGGATTGACAGCCAGCGCATTTCCTTTCACCAGTCAGGTTCATTTGACCAAAGTTCGGAGCCGCATCTCATGTCTATTCCCCAATCGGGCGGCGGTCCGATCGAACATCGCGATCAGCTGGCCGCCTATCTGGCCGACGGGTGCAAGCCCAAGGACGACTGGCGCATCGGCACCGAGCACGAGAAATTCGCCTATTGCCGCGATACCCTGAACCCGCTGCCCTACGATGGGGAACGGTCGATCAAGGCGGTGCTGGAAGGGCTGCGCGACCGCTTTGGCTGGACGCCGGTGATGGAAGGCGAGAACATCATCGGGCTGGAGAAGGACGGCGCCAATGTCAGCCTCGAGCCGGGCGGACAGCTGGAACTGTCGGGCGCGCCGTTGGAAACCATCCACGGCACCTGCGACGAGGTGAACACCCATCTACGCGAAGTGCGCGACGTGTCGGATCACCTGGGCGTCGGTTTCATTGGTCTGGGCGCTGCGCCGATCTGGACGGGCGATCAGATGCCGGTGATGCCCAAGGGCCGCTATGCGCTGATGACCGGCTACATGGACAAGGTCGGCACCCACGGCAAGCAGATGATGTACCGGACCTGCACCGTGCAGGTGAACCTCGACTTCGCGTCCGAGGCCGACATGGTGCAGAAGCTGCGCGTGGCGCTGGCCCTGCAACCGGTGGCGACGGCACTGTTTGCCAATTCGCCCTTTTTCGAAGGCAAGGTGAACGGGCACAAGTCATGGCGCTCGCGCGTGTGGCGCGATCTGGACCCGGACCGCACGGGCATGCTGCCCTTCGTGTTCGAGGACGGGTTCGGCTTTGACGCCTGGGTGGATTACGCGCTCGATGTGCCGATGTATTTCGTCTATCGCGACGGCAAGTATATCGACGCGCTTGGCCAGTCGTTCCGCGATTTCCTGAAAGGCCAGCTTCCCGCATTGCCGGGCGAGGTGCCGACGCTGTCGGACTGGGCCGACCACCTGACCACGATCTTCCCCGAAGCCCGGATCAAGAAGTTCATCGAGATGCGCGGTGCCGATGGCGGCCCGTGGCGGCGGCTGTGCGCGCTGCCCGCGCTTTGGGTCGGTCTGACTTACGATCAGGGGGCGCTGGATGCGGCCTGGGATCTGGTCAAGGGCTGGGATGCTGAAACCCGCGAGGCCTGGCGCGTGGCGGCTTCGGTCGACGGTTTGCAGGCCCGCGTGAACGGTCAACTCATGCAGGATCTGGCGCGCGAGGTCGTGGACATCGCCGAGGCCGGGCTGACGGCGCGGGCGCGCCCCGGTGCCAACGGGCTGATCCCGGACGAAACCCATTTCCTGAACGCGCTGCAGGAAAGCGTCGAATCCGGTCGCACCCCGGCGGACGAATTGCTGGGGCGCTACAATGGCGACTGGAACGGCGACCTGACCCGGATCTACGCCGACTACAGCTACTAGGGGGCGAAGGGGTCGTCCTTGTACCCCACGCCGGCCAGGTACAACCCCTGCGGCGGGCAGACCGGTCCGCAGGCGGCGCGGTTGCGCGCGTTCAGCGCGGCGGTGACATCGTCCGGGGTCCAGGCCCCGGCGCCGACCCGCTCCAGCGTGCCCACAAAACTGCGCACCTGGTTGTGCAGGAAGGACCGGGCGCGGACGTGGAACCGGTATTCTACCGCATCCGGGCGCGCGATTTCCTCGACCCGCAATTCATCCAGCGTCTTCATCGGGCTGTCGGCCTGACAGATGGTGGACCGGAAGGTCGTGAAATCATGGTGGCCGATCAGACGGTCGGCCCCGGCCTGCATGGCGGCGCGGTCCAGCGGTTGCTTGACCTGCCAGACCAGCCCGGCGTCATGGGTGACCGGCGCACGGCGCGCCAGCAGCCGGAACATGTAGCGCCGCTCGGTCGCCGAGAACCGTGCGTGCCAGTCGTCGGCCACGCGCGCGGCGGCCAGGATCGCCACCGGCGCGGGCTTCAGGTGATGGTTCAGCGCCTCGGACAGGCGGAACGGATCCCAGTCGCGCACCATGTCGCAATGGGCCACCTGTGCCAGCCCGTGTACCCCCGCATCGGTGCGCCCGGCGGCGGCGATCGTATCCACGGACGGGTCAAGCTTGCGCAGCGCCTGTTCCACGGCCTGCTGCACCGAGGGCTGTTCCTTCTGGCGCTGCCACCCGGCGAAGGGGGCGCCGTGATATTCGATTTTCAGGGCAAAACGGGGCATGGCGGTCCTCTAGCGTCCCGCGCGCGGCTGTGCAACGCGCCCGCACTGGTAAAACGCGCGTCAAAGCCATATCTCGAAACAAAGGTCATTCGGGGGCAGATGTGGTTCTGGGCAGTATTACGGACGGGTTGGCGCGCACCGCCGACGGGCTGGTGCGCACGGTCGAGGATGCCGGGGCCAGCGTGTCTGAAACCTTCTTCGAACCGACCCTGCGGCTGGGGGTGACCGGGCTGGCGCGCGCCGGCAAGACCGTGTTCATCACCTCGCTGGTGGCCAATCTGATCGACCGGGGGCGGATGCCGCAACTGGCCGCCGCCGCCGAGGGCCGCATTCTGACCGCCTTTCTGCAACCGCAACCCGACGACACGGTGCCGCGCTTCGACTACGAACAGCATCGCGCGGCCCTGATGGGGCCCGCGCCGCATTGGCCCGACAGCACGCGGGCGGTGTCTGAACTGCGCCTGTCGCTGCGGCTGAAGCCCACCGGCCTGCTGGGCGGGATGACCGGGCCACGGGTGCTGCATCTGGACATCGTAGATTATCCCGGCGAATGGCTGCTGGATCTGGCGCTGCTGGACAAGGATTTCGCCACCTGGTCGCGCGATACGCTGGCGCGGCTGGGCGAACGCCCGTCAGGGCAGATGTATCGCGACGCACTGGGGGCGGTGGATGCCGACCGACCGCTGGAGGAACCGGCCGCACAGGGTCTGGCGCGCGCCTTCACCGCGCATCTGCAGGCCGCCCGCAAGGCCGGGTTTTCGGATTGCACGCCGGGCCGCTTCCTGCTGCCGGGCGATCTGGAAGGTTCGCCGGTGCTGACCTTCGCGCCGCTGCCGGATGGCGCCGCGCCGCGCGGCTCGCTGGCGCGGGAGTTCGAGCGCCGGTTCGAGGCCTATAAATCCAAGGTCGTGCGCCCGTTCTTCCGCGATCACTTCGCCCGCATCGACCGGCAGGTGGTGCTGACCGATGTGCTGGGGGCGATTCATGACGGTCCCCGTGCGGTCGAGGATCTGCGCCGCACCATGGCCGAGATCCTGACCGCATTCCGTCCCGGATCGTCCAGCTTTCTGGCGCGGCTGCTGGGCGGCAAGAAGGTCGACCGGATGCTGTTTGCCGCCACCAAGGCTGACCATTTGCACCACAGCCAGCATGGCCGCCTGACCGCCATCACCGAGGCGCTGGTGCAGGACGCCAAGTCGCGGGCCGATTTCGCCGGGGCGCAAACGCTGGCCCTGTCGCTGGCCGCCCTGCGCGCCACGGTCGAGGAAACCCGCGAGCACAACGGCCGTAGGCTGGATCTGGTGCGCGGCCGGTTGCTGAAGGATGGCCGTCAGGCCGCCTTCTATCCCGGCGCGCTGCCCGACGATCCCGCAGCCCTGCTGGCCCCGGCGCGCAGCGGTGCCGAACGGTGGCTGGACGGCGACTATGGAATCATGCGGTTCGCCCCGGCGGCGCAAAGCCTGAAACCCGGCGACGGCCCGCCGCATATCCGCATGGATCGCGCGGCGCAGTTCCTGATCGGAGACCGGCTATGAAGGGCTTTCAGCTGCGCGATGCCCGGCCGGAGGACGCGCCTGCCATGGCAGAGATCCTGACCGATTGGCTGACGCGGACACCCTGGTTGCCGAACCTGCACACGCCGCAACAGAACCGGGCCTTCTGCGGCAAGCTCATCGACCAGAAGGCGGTGACCGTGGCCGAACAGGACCAGCATGTTGTCGGCTTTCTGGCACAGCGCGCGGCCGAGATCGACGCGCTGTATGTTGCCCAAGGAGCATGGCGGCAGGGCATCGGGCACGCGTTGCTGTCTGCGGCCAAGGCGAAACATGCGAGGCTGGAACTCTGGACCTTCCAGGCAAACCTTGAAGCGCGGGCGTTTTACGCGTGCGAGGGGTTTTTCGAGTTGCGCCGCACCGACGGCCAGGACAACGACGAGAAACTGCCGGATATCCGCTTTGCTTGGGAAAGGACACCGACGTGAGCGACCGCGATGGCCCCGTGATGATCGATCTGGAGGCCGAGGACACGGCCCCGAGCCCGTCCTCCGCCCCCCCGGTGCCGGATCTGGATGGCACATTGCCCAACGATCCGGCGGCGATGCAGCGGCTGGCGGGCATGGCAAAACAGTCGCGGCGTGGGGCCTTGTCCACGTGGTTCTGGGCCTTGCTGGGCGGCATTCTGGTCTCGGGTCTGTCGCTGGCGGCATGGAGCATGGTGGACAGGCTGATCGCCAGCAGCCCTGTTCTGGCGGGCCTTGTGGCCGCCCTTCTGGGCGCCTTCGGGCTGGTCTGTCTGCTGATCGCGCTGCGCGAGGTGGCGGCTTTCGCCCGTCTGGGGCGGCTGGACAAGTTCCAGCACCGGGCCACCGCAGCCCTGGCCGACAATGATCTGGAGGCGGCGCGCAAGACCGCCCGCGATCTGACGGCCTTCTATCACGGGCGGGCCGAGCTGAAATGGGCGCTGGACGGGATGCCCGCCCGGATCGAGCAAAGCTTCGATGCTGACGCGGTGCTGGGCGTGGTCGAGCGCGACCTGTTGCGCCCGATGGATGCCGAGGCCACCCGCGCCGTGGAAATCGCCGCCCGGCAGGTGGCCACCGTCACCGCGCTGGTGCCGCTGGCGCTGGCCGATGTGGTGGCCGCGGCCACCGCAAACCTGCGGATGATCCGCACCATTGCCGAGATCTACGGCGGTCGCGCCGGCACCTTCGGCACCTGGCGGCTGATGCGCGCCGTGCTGACCCATCTGGTGGCCACCGGCGCGGTGGCAGTGGGCGACGATCTGATCGGCTCGGTCGCCGGGGGATCGGTGCTCAGCCGGGTGTCGCGCCGTTTCGGCGAAGGCGTGGTCAACGGCGCGCTGACCGCCCGCGTCGGCGTCGCCGCGATCGAGGTCTGTCGCCCGCTGCCCTTCACCGCCGCCAAGCGTCCGTCGGTCACGCGGCTGGTGAAACGGGCGCTGACCGGGCTGTTCGGGTCGGACCCTCAGCCCAGCTGAGGCACGCTGCCTTTCGGGCGGTGACGATCCTCGACCCCCAACCGCAGCCCGCGCCCGATGCGGTGGGCCAGCGTGGTCCAGGCGTCGGCCTGCGGGGCGGGCAGCTGGCGGTGGGTGACGGTTTCGAACAGCTCCAGCCACGGGTCGAAATGGGCCGGGCGCACGTCGCCGGCAGCCAGATGCACCGCCATCGGGTTGCCGTCATAGCCCGGCTGTTGCAGCAGCGCCTTTTTCCAGAACCGGCCGATCTTGGCTTCATGGGCGCGCCATTCCTCGGCCCCGGTGCCCACATGGCCGTTGAAGATCGGCCCCAGCACCGGATGCACCCGGATCTCGGCATAGAAGGCAAGCACCACACGGTCGATGTCGGCGTCGGTCAGCGGGGCAACGGGGGCGTCGGTCATGGCAGCATCCTGATTGCGTCTGCGATCTACCTGTGGCTTGCCCGGCGCGCCCGCAAGGCGGCCACTGGTCGCGCGGGCGGAATCGCGCCATGATCGTGGGTGAGGAGGCAAACCCGATGAAATGCACCATCCTGTCCGAAGACGCAGACGGCGTCTCCTTCTTTACCGAGGGCGAGATCGAGATGGCCGAGGCGCTGTTCGCCCCGCCCGCGCCGCCGATGCCGCGCTCGGCGCCCGAGCCCTGCACGCGGATCATCCACATCGCCTTTCCGCCGGGCTGGACCGGTCCGCGCCATCCGTCGCCGCGCCGCCAGATCGCCTATTGCCTGTCCGGGCGCACGCGGGTCGAGGCTTCGAACGGCACCGCGATCACGATGATGCCCGGCGATATCCTGCGGATGGAAGACACCGAAGGCGCGGGCCATGTCACCACCTCGATCGGCGAGGTCGAGGCGCGGTTTGTCATGGTCCAACTGGAGTGATCGCCGCCGCCGCGCTCTCTTGTCCTCGCGCACGGGCAGCCCTATAAGCGCGCCATGGAATGGGCACTCGCCATTATTGCGCGAATTACCGGCCCGGTGCTCTGATCCGAGTTGCCGGGACAAGGCGTATGGACTTCTCGCGCCGCTCTCATTCCCCCCAGATTTTCCGACCTTCAAGGACGCTGACCGATGTCGTCTGAAACGATCGACTATAAAGACAGTCTGAACCTTCCCAAAACCGATTTCCCGATGCGCGCGGGGCTGCCCAAGCGCGAGCCCGACTGGCTGGCCCGCTGGGAGGACATGGATATCTATGGCCGCCTGCGCGAGAAGGCCAAGGCCGATCCGTCGCGCCGCCCCTTCACGCTGCACGATGGCCCGCCCTATGCCAACGGGCACCTGCACATCGGCCACGCGCTGAACAAGACCATCAAGGACATGATCGTCCGCAGCCACCAGATGATGGGCCGCGACGCGCGCTATATCCCCGGCTGGGACTGCCACGGCCTGCCCATCGAGTGGAAGATCGAAGAGCAGTACCGCAAGAAGGGCAAGAACAAGGACGAGGTTCCGGTCGTCGATTTCCGTCAGGAGTGCCGCAAGTTCGCCGAGGGCTGGGTCGATATCCAGCGCGAGGAGTTCAAGCGTCTGGGCGTCACCGGCAATTGGGCCGACCCCTATTTGACCATGGATTTCCACGCCGAGCGGGTCATCGCCGAGGAATTCATGAAGTTCCTGATGAACGGCACGCTCTATCAGGGTTCGAAACCCGTGATGTGGTCGCCGGTAGAAAAGACCGCCCTTGCCGAGGCCGAGATCGAGTATCACGACCACAAGAGCCACACGATCTGGGTGCCGTTCCGGGTGCGCCGCGGCGGAAACGCGCAGATGCCGCTGCTGGACGAAGAGGCCGATTACGACGGTGCCAATCAGGCGATCCTGGCCGACCAGCTGCACGCCGCGAGGGTGGTGATCTGGACCACGACGCCCTGGACGATCCCGTCCAACAAGGCCGTCGCCTTCAATCCGGCAATCTCCTACGGGCTGTATGAAGTCGAGGAAACGCAGGACGAAAGCTGGACCAAGCCCGGCGATGTCTACCTGTTCGCCGACACGCTGGCCGCAGAGGCGCTGGAGAAGTCCCGCGTCACCCGCTTCCGCCGTGTGCGCGATGTGAGCACACAGGAACTGTCGGGCCTGACGCTGGAACATCCTTTCGCCGGTCTGGAAGGCGCGAACGGCTTCTGGGACTACGACGTGCCGATGATCGACGGCGACCACGTCACCGACGAGGCCGGCACCGGCTTCGTGCACACCGCCCCCAGCCATGGCGCCGACGATTATGACTGTTTCGTCAAGCGCGGCTGGATGGACCGGATGACCTATAACGTGGGCGAGGAGTCCGAATTCCTGGCCCATGTGCCGTTCTTCGCCGGGCTTCAGGTGTTTGACCGCAAGGGCAAGGAAGGCAAGGCCAACCGCGCCGTGATCGACAAGCTGGTCGAGGCGGGCGGACTGATCGCGCGCGGGCAGGTCAAGCACTCGTATCCGCATTCGTGGCGCTCCAAGGCGCCGGTGATCTTCCGCAACACGCCGCAGTGGTTCGCCGCCATCGACAAGCCGGTGGGCGACGGTCTGGACCTGATGGGCACCACCATCCGCGAACGCGCCCTGAAATCCATCGACGAGCTGGTGCAATGGACCCCGCACACGGGCCGCAACCGCCTGTTTTCGATGATCGAAACGCGTCCCGACTGGGTGCTGTCACGGCAACGCGCCTGGGGTGTGCCGCTGACCTGTTTCGTGCGCAAGGGCGCCGAGCGGACCGACCCGGATTTCCTGCTGCGCGACCCGGCGGTCAACGCCCGCATCGCCGAGGCTTTCGAGGCCGAAGGCGCCGACTGCTGGTATGCCGATGGCGCCAAGGAACGGTTCCTCGGGGCGGATCACAACCCCGACGATTTCGAACAGGTCTTCGACATTCTGGACGTGTGGTTCGACAGCGGCTCGACCCATGCCTTCGTGCTGCGCGACCGCGAGGACGGCACGGCCGATGGCATCGCCGATGTCTATATGGAAGGCACCGACCAGCATCGCGGCTGGTTTCACTCGTCGCTGCTGCAGGCCTGCGGCACGCTGGGCCGGGCGCCCTATCGCAACGTGGTGACCCATGGCTTCACGCTCGACGCGAAGGGCATGAAAATGTCCAAGTCGCTGGGCAACACCATCGTTCCCGAAACGGTGGTCAAGCAGTATGGCGCCGATATCCTGCGTCTCTGGGTGGCCCAGTCCGACTATACCGCCGACCAGCGGATCGGGCCGGAGATCCTGAAAGGCGTGGCCGACAGCTATCGCCGGTTGCGCAACACCATGCGCTTCCTGCTGGGTTCTCTGAACGACTATTCCGACGAGATCCGGGTCGCGCGGGACGACATGCCGCCGCTGGAACAACTGGTCCTGCACATGGTCGAAAGGCTGGATCGCGAGGTCAAGGAAGGCTACGCCGACTTCGATTTCCAGGGCGTGTTCCAGAAGGTGTTCCAGTTCGCCACGGTGGATCTGTCGGCCTTCTATTTCGACATCCGCAAGGATGCGCTGTATTGCGACGGCATGGACAGCCTGGCGCGCCGCTCGGCGCTGACCGTGCTGGACATCCTGTTCCATCGGCTGACCACCTGGCTGGCGCCGATCCTGGTGTTCACCATGGAAGAGGTCTGGCTGCAGCGGTTTCCCGGCGATGACAGCTCGGTTCACCTGCAGGACATGCCGGACACGCCGCCCAACTGGCATGATCCGGTGCTGGCCGAATGGTCGCTGTCGCTGCGCGCCCTGCGCCGCGTGGTGACCGGCGCGCTGGAGCTTGAGCGTCAGTCCAAGACCATCGGTTCGTCACTGGAGGCCGCGCCCATCGTCTATCTGACGCAGGAAATGCGCGACAAGATCGGAGATGACACCGAGAAATTCGCCACCATCTGCATCACCTCGCAGATCGACCTGCGCGTCGAACCGGTGCCCGAAGGGGCCTTCACCCTGCCGGATGTGCCCGGCGTGGGCGTGGTGTTTGCCAAGGCCGAGGGCGCGAAATGTCAGCGCTGCTGGAAGATCCTGCCGGATGTGGGCACGCACAGCCACGCCGATGTCTGCGGGCGCTGCGACGGCGTTCTGGGCGGCTGACACCGGCCCCGGCCCCCAATTTCACGCCGTCCCCATGGGGGCGGCGTTTTTCGGTCAGCCGCGCCGCAATCGCAGGCCCGCCAGCCCGCCCAGGGCCAGCGCCATCAGACCGGCGGCACCCGGCAGCGGCACGGGCGAGGGGCCCGAGATGGCGTATTTCGTGCCATCGTCGATGTTGTTGAGATTGCCGTCCACCGCGAGGTAGTCGCCGGGCGTCGGATCGTTGGGCAGCGGATAGATCTGCAAGGTACACTGCGTGGCCGCGCAGGTCGCGTTGCCGGTGGCGTTGGTATAGGTCGGAAATGCACTGTAGTTCACGAAATCCCCAGCCGCCGGATCGTAGTCGAACGGTCCCCCCGCGTCGATGCGGGTGTCGAACAGCACGTTGAACATCTGCACCATCAGGTTGCTGACCGTGCCGCCGCCTGCGGGCGCGGTGAAGGTTCCGATGATGTTGTTGGATCCGGCCAGACTGAAATCGATCTGGAAGGTCGCCGCCTTGGCCGACAGCGGCAGGATACTCAGGGCACTTGCAAGGATCACATGGGTCATGCGCGGCATGATCTGTCTCCTCTTCGGGTTTACCTGAGGTCAGAATAACGCGAATCGGCGCGCCTGTCCGGTTGGGAATTCTGGCATCCCGGTTGCAGGCTCTGGTCAGCCCCGGCGGGCTTGGCTATGCCGGTCGCAACATAGGGAGAGCAGCGCATGATCCTGGGCATCGGCACCGATCTGGCCAATATCGAACGGATCGCCGGGACGCTGGACCGCTTCGGCGACCGGTTCAAGACCCGCGTGTTCACCGAGATCGAGCAGCGCAAGGCCGAGCGCCGCGCCGATGTGGCCGGCACCTATGCCAAACGCTGGGCCGCGAAAGAGGCCTGTTCGAAGGCGCTGGGAACCGGGCTGGCCATGGGCATCTCGTGGAAGGACATGGCGGTGACCAACCTGCCGTCCGGACAGCCGGTGATGCAGGTGACCGGCTGGGCGGCAGACCGGCTGGCCGCGATGACCCCGCCGGGGCATGAGGCGATCATCCACGTCACCCTGACCGACGACCATCCCTGGGCGCAGGCCTTCGTGGTGATCGAGGCGCGGCCGCTTTAGCCGCTAAGGATTATCGGGAGCAGGCTCCAGCCAGTCGAGCACGGCCTCGGCCCAACCGGCCCGCCGCCCGTGACCGCCGGGCAGAAGTTGCAGGGTCAACTGGCCGCCCTCGGCACAACCGGTCCAGGCCTTGGTCCAGGCCGCCGCGGTCACCTCGGCGGTGTCGGCCTTCGGGGGGCAACCCATGGTGCGCTGCCACACCTCGAGCCCGTCGAAGACACTGGCGACCTCGAAGCTGTAGCCGAACCATTCCATCCCGGTGCCCTCCACGGGCAGGGTCCGATCGGTGAACCCATGGCTGTGCAGCAGGCGGACAGAGGCGGCGCATTGCGGGGGAAGTGGCGCCCAGAAGCCCCCCGCGTGGGACACATAGGCCCGCGCCGTGTCCGGGGCGTGACAGGCAATGTCCCAGACCATTGAGCCGCCCCGCGAATACCCCATCAGCACGATGTTCTCGGGATCCAGGGAAAAACGTGTTGCGGCATCCGCCAGCACCTGGCGCACGAAGGCGATGTCGTCGCGGGGCAGGCCAAAGCCGTCGCGCACGCCCCAATCCAGATGATGGCCTTGCAGCGTATCGACCTGACCGTCCGGCACGACCACCGCATAGCCGCGGTCCAGAAACGGTTGCAGCAACCCCGAATTGCGCAGAACCGCAGCGCTGCTTGCGGCATAGCCATGCAGGTACAGGACCGTGGGCGTTGGCTCGGTTGCGGGTATAGCGGGCAGGGCAACGCGGTACTGGCCACCGTCCACCAGACAGGGGGAGGGTTGGCACGCGTCCTGCGCCTGCGCGAAGCCCGGTTCGGCGGCGATCAGAAGTCCTGCGGCAAGGATGACCCGAAACATCGACGGCTTCCTCCTCGGTCTTGCAACGCCAACCCACGCACGCGCGCTGTGGCATTGTTCCCCAATGGCTCCTGTATTAGCAGATTGGGCCATGGCGGACCAATCAACACTTCCCTTCCCATGGCCGGGACTGGCCCTTGCGCTTGGCATCGGCGCGCTTGGCGGCGCGCTGTTCTGGTGGCTGAATGTCCCGCTGGCCTGGATGCTGGGGGCGATGACGGCGACCGGGCTTGCGGCTCTGTTGCAGGTGCCGGTGCATCTGCCCAACCGGCTGCGCAATCCGTTCATCGTGGTGATGGGGGCGATGCTGGGCACCTCGTTCAACGGGGACATGCTGGGCGGTTTGCGCGATTGGCTCCTGCCGCTGGCCATTCTTGTGCCGTACCTGCTGGTCGCCGGGGGCAGCGCCTTTTTGTACCTGTCGCGGGTGGCGGGACTTTCGCGGCCCACGGCGTTCTATTCGGCCATGCCCGGCGGGCTGGTGGACATGATCCTGATGGGCGAGAAGGCGGGCGGCGATCCGACCACGATCTCGCTGATGCATGCCGCGCGGATCTTCCTTGTGGTGATGCTGCTTCCCGTGCTCATCCAGTTTGTCACCGGCGCCGATCTGGCGGGCCGCAGTGCCAACTGGCGGCCGCTGGCTGATCTGGGTCTGATCGGAGCGGCCTGGTTCGCGGTCTCAGCCCTGGTCGGTGCCCGTCTGGGCCGCCTTCTGCACCTGCCCGCACCGCTGCTGATCGGGTCAATGCTGGTCAGTGCCGGCCTGCACGCGAGCGACATCACGGATTTCCAGGTGCCGTCTGTCATCCTGGCCGGGACGCAGGTGATTCTGGGCGCGGGCATTGGCTGCCGCTTTGCCGGCACCTCTCCGGCGCGGATCCTGAAGGTGCTGGGGCATTCGCTGGGGGCCACAGCGTTGCTGCTGTGCGCGACGATCCTGTTCGGCCTGGCCCTGTCGCATCAGACCGCCATCCCCTTCGCCGAGGCGCTGTTGGCCTATGCCCCCGGCGGGCTGGCGGAAATGAGCCTGATCGCCTTCACCCTGGGACTTGAGGTGCCGTTCGTGGCGGCGCTGCATATCGCGCGGATCTTCCTGACCGTCTCCGGGGTGACCTTGCTGGAACGGGCGTGGCGCCGCCGCTGACCCCTCCCGCTCGGGACGCGCAACTTGACACCCGAAGCGCCGGGCCGCAAAGAAGCCCGAAGTTATTCCCGAGGCAGGATCCAGTACCATGGCAAGCAAGGCCGAAAAAGACGGCGGCATCGTCGAGACCATCAAGACGATCGTATACGCGCTGCTGATCGCAGGCGTGTTCCGCACGCTGTTCTTCCAGCCGTTCTGGATCCCGTCGGGTTCGATGAAGGACACGCTGCTGATCGGCGATTTCCTGTTCGTCAACAAGATGGCCTATGGCTATTCCCAGCATTCCTGCCCGTTCTCGATGTGCCCCTTCATTCCGGGCCGCATCCTGGCCTCGGAGCCCGAGCGCGGCGACATCGTGGTGTTCCGCCATCCGGTCACCGGTGCGGATTTCATCAAGCGCCTGATTGGCCTGCCCGGCGACAAGGTGCAGATGCGCGATGGCCAGTTGTACCTGAACGGCGAACCCGTGCCGCGTGAAGACGCGGGAGTCTTCGAGGAAGTGTTCGAACCGCAAGGCCCCGTGGGCAACCGCCCGCAGTGCGAAAACGGCCCGGTCGGCATCGGCGGGTTGTGCACCAAGACCCGCTACACCGAGACCCTGCCCGGCGGTAAAAGCTATGACACGCTGAACATCCGCGACAGCGCGCTGGACAACACCCCGGTCTATACCGTGCCCGAGGGGCACTATTTCTTCATGGGCGACAACCGCGACAATTCCAACGACAGCCGGGTGCCGCAATCGGCGCGCGGCGTGGGCTTCGTGCCGTTCGAGAACCTGATCGGCCGGGCCGACCGGGTGATGTTCTCGTCGGCGGGCAAGTCGATCTTCTACTTCTGGACCTGGCGCGGCGACCGGTTCTTCAAGGGGTTGAACTGAGCCTTGGCGCTGTCGGCGGAACAAAAGGACTTCGCGGCGCGGCTGGGGCATGACTTTGCCACGCCCGCACTGCTGCAAGAGGCGCTGACCCACCCCTCGGTGGCGACGCCCAACCGCAAGGACAACCAGCGGCTAGAATTCCTGGGCGACCGGGTGCTGGGGCTGGTGATGGCCGAGACCCTGCTGGCCGCCGACCAGACCGCCCCCGAAGGCCAGCTTGCGCCGCGTTTCAACGCGCTGGTGCGCAAGGAAACCTGCGCCGACGTGGCCCGCGCCGTCGGGCTGGGCACGGTGCTGCGGCTGGGCCGATCCGAGATGCTGTCGGGCGGGCGCCGAAAGGAGGCCCTGCTGGGCGACGCCATGGAGGCGGTGATCGCCGCCGTCTACAAGGATGGCGGGCTGGAGGCCGCGCGCCGCTTGATCCTGACCCATTGGGGCGACCGGATCGCCAATGTCGAGGCCGACGCCCGCGACCCCAAGACCGCCCTGCAGGAATGGGCGCAGGCGCGCAAGCTGGCGCCGCCGCGCTATGTGGAAACCGACCGCAGCGGCCCGGCCCACGCCCCCGTCTTTACCATCGAGGCCCGGCTGGACAGTGGCGAGGTCGAACGGGCCTCGGCCGGATCCAAACGGCAGGCCGAACAGGCCGCCGCGCGCGCGCTTCTGACCCGCATGGAGGCGGGCACACATGACTGACTCCCCTGACCAGACCCGCGCCGGGTTCGTCGCCCTGATCGGCGAACCCAATGCCGGCAAATCGACCCTGTTGAACCGCATGGTCGGGGCCAAGGTCTCGATCGTCACCCACAAGGTGCAGACCACCCGCGCCCGCATTCGCGGCGTGGCGATGGAAGGCGCCAGCCAGATCGTCTTTGTCGACACGCCGGGCCTGTTCCGTCCGCGCCGGCGTCTGGATCGCGCCATGGTGGCCGCGGCCTGGGGCGGGGCGGCGGATGCCGATGTCGTCGTGCTGCTGGTCGAAGCGCATCGCGGGGTGACCGAAGGCGTCGAGAAGATCCTCGAAGCTCTGGCCGAACGTGCCGTGCCGAAGCAGCGCGTGGCGCTGGCCATCAACAAGATCGACCGCGTCGAGGCGCCGGTCTTGCTGGCGCTGACCAAGGATCTGAATGACCGCTTTCCCTTCGCGCATACGTTCATGATCTCGGCCGAGAAGGGCCATGGTGTCGACACGCTGCGCAAATGGCTGGCCGGGGAGCTTCCGGCGGGGCCGTGGTTGTATCCCGAGGATCAGATCGCCGATCTGCCCATGCGCATGATCGCCGCCGAGATCACCCGCGAGAAGCTGACCCTGCGCCTCCATCAGGAACTCCCCTATCAGCTGACCGTCGAGTCCGAGAAATGGGAGGATCGCAAGGACGGCTCCGCCCGCATCGATCAGGTGATCTACGTCAGCCGCGACGGTCACAAGGGCATCGTGCTGGGCAACAAGGGGGAAACCATCAAGGCCGTGGGCCAGGCCGCCCGCGTCGTGATGGAAGAATTCCTGGGCCGCAAGGTGCATCTGTTCCTGCAGGTGCGGGTGCGGACCAACTGGCAGGAAGAATCCGAGCGCTATGACGAGATGGGGCTCGACTTCAAGGACGGCAATACGTGATCCGTCTGGCGGCCGATCTTTGGGTGAAGGCCTATTTGCGGCGGCTTCAGATCGAACACATCCCGGCCTATATCGCGGCGAAGGGCGATCCCACCTCGGGGGCGGTGATCGTCAAGCTGGCGACGCTGGATGGCAAGGCGGTGGCCAAGCAGCGCTCCTATGACCTGATGACCGGAGAGCGCAGCTGGATGATACTTGCCGAAGGTCCCGAGGCCGAGGTCGACGCGGTGCTGGCCCGCCAGAAGGACCGCGACCGCGACCTGTGGATCGTCGAGGTCGAAAGCCGCGAGGGCCGCGACCTGCTGGATCATGTCGGCCTGACCTGATCGCCGTTGCATCGGCAATGGTTTGCGCCCTAGATCAGCCTCATGGATTGGCGCGACGAAGGGGTGCTTCTGACCATGCGCCCGCATGGGGAAAGTGCCGCGATCATCGAGGTTCTGACCGAGGCCCATGGCCGCCACGCCGGAATTGTGCGCGGCGGTGCCGGGCGACGCATGGCACCCGTGCTGCAACCCGGTGCACAATTGTCTGTGGCGTGGCGGGCGCGGCTGGAAGATCACCTTGGCACCTTTACGGTGGAACCCCTGCGGTCACGCATGCCCGGCGTCATGGGCGACCGGCTGGCGCTGGCCGGGCTGAACGCCGTCTGCGGCCTGCTGGCCGTGTCTCTGCCCGAGCGCGAGGCGGTGCCCGAGATCTACGAGCGCAGCCGCACCCTGCTGGACCTGATGCCGATCACCGAGGCCTGGCCGCTGGCCTATCTGCATTGGGAACTGGCACTGCTGGAGGCGCTGGGGTTCGGGCTGGATCTGTCGGTCTGTGCGGTTACCGGGGCGACCGAGGGGCTGGCCTATGTCTCGCCCCGCAGCGGCCGGGCGGTGACCGCCAAAGGGGCTGGCGACTGGGCCGACAAGCTGCTGCCACTGCCGCCTTGCATGTTGCCCGGCGGCGATGGCGACAACGCCCAGATTGCGCAGGCGCTCGCCACCACCGGCTATTTCTGGAGCCAACACCTGACGCCACGGGGAAACAAGCCGCCGCTGCCCGCCGCGCGCCAGCGGTTGCTGGACCTGCTGGCGCGGGTCTAGGTTTCCGGCGGATCGGTCTTCACGAACACAAGCTCGGATCCGTCCGGCCCGGTCATCACCAGGTTTTCGCCGTCAAAGCGGGCGCTGGTGGTTGCGCCGAACACCTGCAGAAACTCGGTCTCCTCGGCCATGTTCTCACAGGCCGTGCGGGTCGAAACGATGGGGCCGATGGTGAAACTGTCTGCGGTGCCCTCAAGCGTCGCCAAAAAGGTGTTGCAGGGCGCGCGACCGGCGATGCGCCTGTCGATGGCCAGGCTGAACCGCGCCAGCGCCGGGAAGCGTTCGCCGTTGATCGTGGTCAGACGCCAGTGCTGGGCGGGCTTCAACGGGTCGACCGGGCTTTGCGCGAATGCGCCGCCTGCGGCGGTGGCCAGGGCCAGCACAAGCGCGGCACGGGACATGAACATCGGAAATCTCCTGCAAGTCTGCGGCGGGTCTGCCAACGCCCCATGTTGCGCGGGATTTCCCCAAGTTCAAGAATTGAAGTTCGAATGTCTGTGCCGACATAGTGACGGGCGCGGCGGGATCTGCATGGTCCCCGCCTGTCCGTTCCTGTTGCAACCGGAGGCTTCCCCATGATCATCATCGAGAAAATCGGCCCGCAGACCCTGTCGCTGGACCTGCGCGACCAGGTAAGTGCCGCGGATATTCAGGCTGTGGACGATGCGGTGCGCGATCTGCTGGAGGAAGAGGGCAAGATCAACCTGCTGCTCGACCTGACCGGGATCAGCGATGTGTCCGCCGGGGCGGTGGCCGAGGATCTGAAGGTCGAAACCGCGCTGCTGCCGCATCTGCGGCGGTTCGGGCGCATGGCCGCCGTGACCGAAAAGCAATGGATCGCCTCGGTGATGCGCGCTGCCGGGCACCTGATGCCGGGGCTGGAATTTCAGACCTTCGCCCCCGACGACCGGCTGGCGGCCCGCACCTTCGTGCTGGACGAGGGTGCCGCCCCGGAAACTGCCGTGCCGGCGGTGCGCTTCCTGGACCCACCGCATCCGCATGTACTGGCCTATGAGATCGACGGCGTTATCCAGCAGGCCGATGCCGATGCGGTGATCGAGCGTCTGAACACCATGCTGGCGGAAACGCCGGGCGCGGGGCGGCGGATTTCGCTGCTGGTGCGGGTGACGAATTTTGCTGGGTTCGCCCCGTCCATGATGATCAGCGGGCCGCTCTGGACCGCCAAGCTGGCGGCAATCCGCAACTTGCACCGCTATGCGCTGGTCGGGGGCGGCGGCTGGATGGAAAGCCTTGCCAAGCTGGCCGATCCGGTCACCTCGGTCGAGATGAAAAGCTTCGATGCGGAGGAAGAGGCTGACGCCCGCCTGTGGGTGAGCGAGGGACTGGACCCGGACGCCGGCTGAGCCCCGGTCAGAAGCAGAAAAAGGCGCCGGGGGGCGCCTTTTTCGGGACGGAAGGGGGGAACTCCCGTCCTGACCAGGAGCGGATCAGCCCAGCAAACGCCGCGCGATCACTTGCGCCTGGATCTCTCCGGCACCCTCGAAGATGTTGAGGATGCGGGCATCACACAGAACCCGGCTGATCTGGTATTCCAGCGCGAAACCGTTGCCGCCGTGAATCTGCAGGCCGTTGTCGGCCGCCGCCCAGGCGACGCGGGCGCCCAGCAGCTTGGCCATGCCGGCCTCGAGGTCGCAGCGCTGACCGTGATCCTTCTCCCAGGCCGAGAAATAGGTCAACTGGCGCGCGATCATGATTTCCGTGGCCATCATCGCCAGCTTGCCCGACACCCGCGGGAAGTCGATCAGCGACTTGCCAAACTGCTTGCGGTCGATGGCGTATTGCATGGCGATATCCAGCGCGCATTGCGCCACGCCGATGGCGCGGGCGGCGGTCTGGATGCGGGCGCTTTCGAAGGTTTCCATGAGCTGCTTGAAGCCCTTGCCTTCCTCGCCGCCCAGCAGGTTCTCGCCCTTGACCTTGAAGTTGTCGAAGGCAAGTTCGTATTCCTTCATGCCGCGATAGCCCAGAACCTCGATCTCGCCGCCGGTCATGCCGTCGGTGGGGAAGGGGTTCTCGTCGGTGCCGGGGGTCTTTTCGGCCAGGAACATCGACAGGCCGCGGTGATCGGTGGTCTCGGGATCGGTGCGGGCCAGCAGGGTCATCACATGGGTCCGGGCCGCATGGGTGATCCAGGTCTTGTTGCCGGTCACCGACCAGTCATCGCCATCCTTGACCGCGCGGGTGCGCAGGGACCCAAGGTCGGACCCGGTGTTGGGTTCGGTGAAGACGGCGGTCGGCAGGATCTCGGCGCTGGCGATCTTGGGCAACCAGTGCTGTTTCTGCGCCTCGGTGCCGCCGCAGAGGATCAGTTCGGCCGCGATTTCCGACCTTGTGCCCAGCGAGCCGACACCGATGTAGCCGCGCGACAGTTCTTCCGACACCACGCACATCGAGGCTTTGGACAGGCCGAAGCCGCCGAATTCCTCGGGGATGGTCAGGCCGAAGACGCCCATTTCGGCCAGTTCCTCGATGATTTCCATCGGGATCAGCTCATCCTCGAGATGCCACTCGTGGGCGTCGGGGATCACGCGGTCCACGGCAAAGCGGCGGAACTGCTCGCGGATCATCTCCAACTCGTCGTCCAGCCCGGTGGTGCCGACGGTGATATTGGCCGACTGCTCCTGCATCAGCGCGACCAGCCGGGTGCGGGCGGTCTGGCTGTTGCCGTGGCACGACAGGGTGCGGATCGCATCGGTGTCCAGCCCGGCCAGCGCATCGGCGCCCAGCCCCAGATCATGGGGGCGAATGATCTCGCCCTGCGTCATCAGGATGCCGCCCGAGATCTGTTGCAGGTACTCGCCGAAGGCGATTTGCAGCAGCAGTTGCTCGGTCTCGCCGAACTTGCCCTCGGCCTGCACACGCTCGGCCCAGGCCTGCATCTGGCGCAGCGATTCCACGTAAGTGGCCAGCCATGCAAGGCCATGCGCGGCGGTCTGGTTGGCTTCGATCAGGGCGCCGGAAACGCGTCCGTCACGGGAAACCTGCGCGCGCACACTGTCCTTCGCGGCCTCCAGCAGCGCCTCGACAGGGGCGACGGCGGCACCGGTCAGGCTGAGCAGATCGTCGAGCACCGGCGCGGCACCGGAGTCGGGCAGGGACTGGCCATCATGGGGCATGAATCGGTTCCTTTCATCTTTCGGGTGCCGGAATAATCATTTCGCAGTCGCAGCGCAACATTTTTTCAATATCGATTGATAACTTGCAGCAATATGACCGCAACTTCTTTTGCGCTGCAGCGTCGGCTGGGGCAGACAGGGCGCAGTTGAGGAAGGGAAGACCTTGGACTCGTTGTATTTTGCCCCGTCGCCGTTGATCCTTGGGGTGGCCGTGATCGTGACCCTTGTGGCGTCCTTCGTGAAAGGCGCCATCGGGTTCGCCATGCCGATGATCATGATTTCCGGGCTGGCCAGTTTCCTGCCCGCCGAACCGGCATTGGCCGCGCTGCTGATGCCGACGCTGGTGTCGAACCTGTGGCAGGCGTTTCGCAGCGGATTACGCCCGGCGCTGCAATCGGCGTGGGACTACCGCGTCTATCTTTGCGTTGTACTGGTGGTCATCGCGCTGGCGGCGCAGCTTGTGCGCGGCCTGCCGCAGGGCGCGCTGTTCCTGACGCTGGGCCTTGTGGTCACGGTGTTCGCGCTGGTGCAGGTGGTGGGGCTGCGGTTGCATATTCCGCCGCATCGCCGTCGTCTGGCCGATATCGGGATCGGCGCGGTGGCCGGATTTTCGGGCGGGCTGTCCGGGGTCTGGGGGCCGCCGACGGTGATGTATCTGACCGCCGTGAATGCGCCCAAGGTCGAGGCCATCCGGGTGCAGGGCGTGGTTTATCTGGGCGGGGCCATCGTTCTGGTGGCGGCGCATCTGCGCACCGGAGTGTTCAACGCGCAGACCGCGCCGCTGTCGTTCCTGCTGCTGGTTCCGATGGTCTTCGGCATGTGGGCGGGCCAGCATGTGCAGGACCGGCTGGATCAGGCGCGGTTTCGCAAGGCCACGCTGGTGGTGCTGGTGCTGGCCGGGTTGAACCTGGTGCGGCGCGGCGTGGAAACGCTGGGCTAGGCCGCGCCGCGCCCGGAAGTCTTTCCAGACCGAAAAACGCGCCCCTGAGGGCGCGTTTCGTGTTTCAAATGGACCAGCCGTCGGGCCCGATCAGGCAACGCCGCCAATGGCCACGGCCTTCACGTCCTCGTCGATATAGGCGAGGTACTGTTCGAAGTTCTCGGCGAACATCTCGACCAGTTTGCGGGCCTGCGCGTCATAGGCCGCCTTGTCGCCCCAGGTCGAGCGCGGATCCAGAAGCGTTGCGTCCACGTCGTGCACAGTCACCGGAACCTCGAAGCCGAAGTTCGGATCCTTGCGGAAGGTGGCGTCATTCAGCGAGCCATCCAGTGCCGCGGTCAGCAGGTTGCGGGTGGCCTTGATCGGCATCCGGTGGCCGGTGCCATAGGCGCCGCCGGTCCAGCCGGTGTTGACCAGCCAGCACGTGGCGCCATGCTTGGCGATCTTGTCGCGCAGGATCTGGCCGTATTCTTCCGGCCGACGCGGCATGAAGGGCGCCCCGAAGCAGGTCGAGAACGCCGGCTGCGGCTCGGTCACGCCACGCTCGGTCCCGGCCATCTTCGAGGTGAAGCCCGACAGGAAGTGATACATCGCCTGCGCAGGCGTCAGCCGCGAGATCGGCGGCAACACCCCGAAAGCATCGCAGGTCAGCATGATGATGTTCTTGGGATGCCCGCCCAGCGAGGTCTCGGAGGCGTTCGAGATATACGACAGCGGGTAGGCGCAGCGCATGTTCGGCGTCAGGCTGTCATCGTCGAAGTCCAGATCGCGGGTTTCGGGATCATAGACCATGTTCTCGATCACGGTGCCGAATTTCGACGTGGTGGCATAGATCTCGGGTTCGGCTTCCGGGTCCAGACCGATGGTCTTGGCATAGCAGCCGCCTTCGAAGTTGAAGGTGCCGCGTTCGGACCAGCCATGTTCGTCGTCGCCGATCAGCACCCGCGATTCGTCCGCCGACAGGGTGGTCTTGCCGGTGCCCGACAGGCCAAAGAAGATCGCCGTGTCGACGGGATTGTCTGGCGCGTGGTTGGCCGAGCAGTGCATCGGCATCACGCCCTTGTCCGGCAGGATGTAGTTCAGCAGGGTGAAGACCGACTTCTTGTTCTCGCCCGCGTATTCGGTGCCGCCGATCAGGATCAGTTTCTGTTCGAAGTTCAGCGCGATGACGGTTTCGCTGCGGCAGCTGTGGCGCGCGGGATCGGCCTTGAAGCTGGGGCAGTTGATGATGGTGAATTCGGGGTGGAAGCTGTCCAGTTCCTCACGTGCGGGGCGGCGCAGCATGTGGCGGATGAACAGGCTGTGCCAAGCCAGCTCGGTCACCATGCGCACGTCCAGACGCAGGGTCGGATCGGCGCCGCCATAAAGGTCCTGAACGAAATAGTCCTTGCCCTTCATGTGCTCCAGCATGTCGGCATGCAGGTTTTCGAACCCTTCAGGCGACATCTCGGCATTGGCGTCCCACCAGATCTTGTCGGCGACATCGGGAGTCCGAACGACATGCTTGTCCTTGGGGGACCGGCCGGTGAACTTGCCGGTGGACACCAGGAAGGTGCCGCCCTGGCCCAGTTCGCCTTCGTTGCGCTTCAGCGCCTGCTCGATCAGTGCGGGTTCAAGCAGGTTGTAATAGACCGTGCCGAGACCCACCATGCCCTGATCTTCGAGAGTTTGAGATGGGTTCACGCGTCCATGTGTCATCTGAGTGTGCTCCAGGCACCGCGGTCTTGCGGCAGTCGATGATATCTTCAGGCGCTGCACACGAGGGTACTGAACAGAGATGTGATGCAACGCTGGCCGGACCGGCATGGACCGACCCCGCGCATATAGCATGAGGCCTCGCGCCCGAAACAGGCCGGAAATGCGAGTTTAGCGCCATCACAGTCATGTTTGCGCAACCAAATTAGCACAAGTATGACAGCCCGTGGTCTTTTGTTGCAGAGGGGCGCGGAAACCCGCTCAACGGTTGTTGATTTCCTGACATGTCACAGGCACTTGCTGCGACTGCGAAAGTAGGGGAAGCTGGCGTCAACCAGAGGCCTTCATGATCGACATCACGACCGATTCCCGCGAAATCCGCCATGCGACCACGGTCGCGCTGTGCGGCGTTGCGGTGATGATCGAAGGGCCGTCCGGGTCGGGAAAATCGGCGCTGGGGCTGGAACTGATGGCCCATGGTGCCGAACTGGTGGCCGATGACCGGACCTTGCTGGAACGCGACGGCGACCGGGTGTTGGCCAGCGCGCCGCCCACGCTTCCGGCGCGGATCGAGGCGCGCGGCGTTGGCCTGCTGCCCGCCCGCCTGGCCGGACCGACCCCCCTGCGCCTGGTGGTGCGGATGGTGCCGGTCGAAACCGCACGATTGCCACAACCGGCCACAACCTGTGTTCTCGGACACAACGTCACCTTGATACATAAGTGCGAGACTGGCCATTTCGGGGCAGCCTTGCTGCAATTTATTCGGGGACACCACGAAAGTCTGCAATGAGCCACGCTACAGCTGCGCCATCCCAAGCCACTGCCCGGATCATCCTGGTGACCGGCCCGTCCGGAGCCGGGCGGACGACCGCCGTGCGGGCGCTGGAGGATCTGGGCTGCGAGGCGATCGACAATCTGCCGCTGTCGCTGGTGCCGCGCCTGCTGGACGGCCCGGCCCTGGGGCGCGTCCTGGTGCTGGGGGTCGATGTGCGCAACCGGGATTTCTCGGTCGCCGCGTTTCAGGATCTGATCGAACAGTTGCGCGGCGGCGGGGCGCGGGTCGAGGTGCTGTATCTGGATGCCGAGGCGGCGGTGCTTGAGCGGCGCTATTCCGAAACCCGGCGGCGGCATCCGCTGGCCCCGGCGGAAACCCCGGCGCAAGGGATCATGCGCGAGCAGGAGTTGCTGCTGCCGATCCGGGCGCTGGCCGACATCCTGATCGACACCTCGGCGCAGACGCCGCACGACCTGAAGGCGGAACTGGGGCGCTGGTTCGAACCGGACGGCGCGCAGCGCATGGCGCTGGTGCTGCACTCGTTCAGCTACAAGCGCGGGATGCCGCGCGGGATCGACATGGTGTTCGACTGCCGGTTCCTGAAAAACCCTTATTGGGATGTGTCGCTGCGGGCGCTGGACGGACGCGACCCGCGCGTTGCGGCCTTCATCGGCACGGATGACCGATATGCCCCATTTTTCGACAAAGTTAACGATCTTTCAGAATTCCTGTTGCCGGCCTATACGGCGGAGGGCAAGTCACACCTGTCGATTGGTTTCGGTTGCACCGGCGGGCAGCACCGCTCGGTCGCGCTGGCCGAAGCCCTGGCTCGCCGGCTTGGCGACAACGGGTGGAAGGTCAGCCTTCGGCATCACGAATTGGAACGGCGCAGCGCCATGATGGCCGCGCAGGTGGCGGAGGCGCCCCGATGATCGGAATTGTCATTGTGGCCCATGGGGGTTTGGCGCGCGAGTATCTTGCCGCCGTCGAACACGTGCTGGGACCCCAGGACAAGATGCGGGCCATTGCAATCGCCGTGAACGAGGACCGGGACGCCAAGCGCGCCGAGATCGAGGCCGCGGCCGATGCGGTGGACAGCGGCGACGGGGTGATCGTTGTGACCGACATGTTCGGCGGCTCGCCCTCGAACCTGTCTCTGCCGGCCTGCGAGCGCGCCAACCGGCGGATCATCTACGGTGCCAATCTTCCCCTGCTCATCAAACTGGTCAAGGTGCGCGACCGCACCGTCCCTGAAGCGGTGGACAACGCCTTGCAGGCCGGGCGGAAATACCTTGATTGCTTTGACGCTTTCGGCAATTGACGTGCGGACATGACTGATTCCATTCGCAAGACGCTCCGCATCATCAATGAAAAGGGCCTGCACGCGCGGGCCTCGGCGAAACTTGTCGAGGTTGTAGAAGCCTATGACGCCTCGGCGGAAGTGTCCCGCGACGGGATGAGCGCCGGGGGCGACAGCATCATGGGACTGCTGATGCTGGCCGCGTCCAAGGGCACCAGCATCACCGTGGAAACCCGCGGACCCCAGGCCGAGGAACTTGCCGGCGCGGTCGAGGCGCTGGTCGCCGACCGATTCGGCGAGGAGATGTAATGGCCGATATCCAGGGGGCCAACATTGGACAACGGGCGCGTCTGCGGGCCAGCCGGCGTGGCGAACCGGTGACCCTGCCCGCGGACTATGTACCCTATGACAAGCGCAAGCTGTCCTATGCCTCGACCTTCGACAACGGCTTCCAGACCACGCTGATCAAGTCGATGGAATGGGCCACCGGCAAGCTGACTCTGCTGCGCCTGATCCGCCAGTTCGAGCGCGAGGGCGTGCCCATGGGGCAGGCGTTCTGGCGCAAGGCGCTGGCGACCATGGGCATCGAGTTGACCACCCCAGACGACCAGATCCGCCGCATCCCCGAAAAGGGGCCGGTAATCATCGTCGCCAATCATCCGCATGGGCTGGTGGACGGCATGGTTCTGGCCGAACTGATCGGACGGGTACGTCAAGACTACAAGATCCTGACCCGCTCGCTTCTGACCGGGGTCGAGGAAATCCGCGAGTTCATGATCCCGGTGCCGTTCCCGCATGAGCCGGACGCGCTGCAGCAGAACCTGGAAATGCGCCGCCGTTCGATGGATCACCTGGCCGACGGCGGGGTCATCGTGCTGTTTCCCTCGGGTGTTGTGGCCTCGTCCGAAACCCTGATGGGCCCGGCGGTGGAGCGGGACTGGAACCCGTTTACCGCCAAGATGATCCAGCGCAGCAAAGCCAGGGTGGTGCCGGTGTTCTTCCCCGGCCAGAACAGCCGTGCCTATCAGATCGCCAACCAGGTATCGGCGACCCTGCGTCAGGGGCTGTTGATCCACGAGGTCGTGCATGCGCTGAACAAGCCGCAACGCCCGGTGGTCGGCCATCCGTTCCCCGGCGACGACATTCAGCGGTGGAGTTCCAATCCGCGCGGCCTGGTCGCCTGGCTGCGGGAACAGACGCTGGCGCTGCGCGAGGTCTAAGGCCTAGACCTCGGACAGCTGACAGCCCGGATACAGACGTTCCACATCTTCGGCCCGGCACAATTCGGTGGCGTCGGTCATCACCGCGGCATTGGCGGCAGCGGTGCCGTGATGCAGGGCCTCGGCCAGATCGCCGCCGCGCGACAGGGTCAGGGCGAAAGCGCCGACGAAACTGTCCCCGGCGCCCACCTTGCTGCGCACCGGCACCGGCACCGGGCGGCACAGCAGCCGGCGGCTGCCGTCGCACAGCACGTTGCCCTCGGCCCCGCATGCGATGACCACCGCATCGGCCACGCCGCGCCGCACAAGATCCTCCGCCAGATCCGCCGTCGCTTCTGGGCTGTCCAGGGTGGTGCCGGACAGTTCCTCGGCTTCCTGATTGTCGAAGCGCAGCACCATGGGGCGCTGCTCCTGCGGCGCGCGGGCAAGGCGCACAAGGCCCGCGCCCGAGGTGTCGATGATCATCCGCGCCCCGGTGGCCTCCAGCGCCGCGCATATGCGATGCGGCAGGCTGGGCGCAACGCCGGGTGGCAGCGAGCCGCTGAGCACCGCCAGCGTGGCGGGTCCGGGCAGGGTGGCGCACAGGTCCAGCAGGGCCTCGACCTCAGTTTCCTGCCAATCGGGACCGGGCATCACGAAACGGTACTGATCGTTGTTGGATTGATCGGTCACCGACAGGCTTTGCCGGGTTTCGCCCGGCAGCGGCAAGACGCGCAGGCTGAGGCCCTCGGCAGTCATCATCTGGCGCACCGCTTCGCCGGTGGCGCCGCCAAGGGCCACCACGGCAAGGCTTTCGCCGCCCATGTGACGGATGGCGCGGCTGACGTTGATCCCGCCGCCGCCCGGATCGCGACGCGGCGGGGCGCAGCGCAGCTTGTCGCCCGCGCGGACCTGATCCACTTGCGAGGACAGGTCCAGCGCCGGGTTCAGGGTGATCGTCAGAATGGCCGGATGTGCCATATTCCCTTGCCTCTTGCCGCGCGGTGCAGGAACCGGGCGGGTTTTCCTATAAGAATCATGCGAAGATCATGCCCGAAGGGAAAGCGTTTTCAGCCTTCCGTTGCGTCGCCTCAGGTGAACTTGCGATCCTTTGGAAAGCCGCGCGGAACCTGTCGGCCAACGCCGGCCCGTTTGCCCAACCATTGCGCAACGTCCGGCTCGCGGCGGGTCTGCCCGTTCGGCGTCTGCCAACTGAGCCCCTGTTCCACGTCGAAGGTCGTCAGGTCGGCCAGACCGCCGTCCAGTTCCAGGCTGCCCTGCCGCCCGCGCGCCATGTTGTACTTTTGCAGCCGCACGCCCTTGCCGCGCACCATCTCGGGCAGTTCCTCGACCGGGAAGGCCAGCAGCTTGCCGTTCTGACTGACCACGGCGACGTGATCGCCGCGCACGGCGCGGCACAGTGCCGCGCGCGCCGGCTCCTTGACGTTCAGCGCCTGTTTGCCGCTGCGGGTCTGGGCCAGCACCTCGTCCTCGGTCACCACGAACCCGTCGCCGGTGTTGGAGGCCAGGATCAGCTTGCGACCCGGCACATGCAGGAACAGGTCGATGATCTCGACGTCATTGGGCAGATCCACCATCAGGCGCAGCGGCTCGCCCATGCCGCGGCCGCCGGGCAGATTGGCCGCCGACAGCGTGTAGAAGCGCCCGTTGGAGCCGAACACCAGCAGCTTGTCGGTGGTTTCGGCATGGAAGACGAAACGGCTTTCGTCGCCGTCCTTGAACTTCAGTGGGCCGTCCAGCGCCACATGGCCCTTCATCGCCCTTATCCAGCCCATTTTCGAGCAGACCACGGTGATCGGCTCGCGGTCGATCATGGCTTCCAGCGGCACTTCGGCCACTTCAGTCAGTTCCGAGAACTTGGTGCGCCGGGCGCCGCCTGGGGCCTTGGCACCGAACTTCTTGCGCACCTCGCGCAATTCGTCCGAGATCCGGCTCCATTGCAACTCGTCGCTCTCCAGAAGGTCCACCAGATCGGCGCGTTCCTTCAGCAGCGCGTCGCGCTCGTTGCGCAACTCCATTTCTTCCAGCTTGCGCAGCGAGCGCAGACGCATGTTGAGGATCGCCTCAGCCTGCACTTCGGTCAGGGTGAATTCCTCGATCAGCTTGGCCTTGGGATGATCGTCATAGCGGATGATCTCGATCACCCGGTCCAGGTTCAGGAAGGCGACCATATAGCCTTCCAGCACCTCCAGCCGGTGGTCGATCTTTTCCAGCCGGTGCTGCGAGCGGCGGATCAGCACCTCGCGGCGATGGTCCAGGAAGGCGCGCAGAACCTCTTTCAGCGAGCAGACCTTGGGGGTGCGCCCGTCGATCAGCACGTTCATGTTCAGCGAGAAGCGGATTTCCAGATCGGACAGGCGGAACAGGGTGCTCATCAGCACATCGGCATCGACGTTGCGCGACTTCGGTTCCAGCACGATGCGCACGTCATCGGCGCTTTCGTCCCGCACATCGCCCAGGATCGGCACCCGCTTGGCCTGGATCAGCTCGGCCAGCTTTTCGATCAGCTTGGATTTCTGCACCTGATAGGGGATTTCGGTGACCACGATCTGCCACTGGCCGCGGCCCATTTCCTCGATCTCCCAGCGCGAGCGCAGGCGGAAAGCCCCGCGTCCGGTGCGATAGGTTTCAAGAATGCTCTCGCGTGGTTCGACGATGACACCGCCGGTGGGGAAATCCGGGCCGGGGATCAGGTCGACAAGTGTTTCGTCATGGGCGTTGGGCGCCTTGATGAGATGCAGGCAGGCGGCGCAAAGCTCATCCAGATTGTGCGGTGGGATGTTGGTCGCCATCCCCACGGCAATACCGCTGGAGCCGTTCGCCAAAAGGTTGGGAAAAGCCGCCGGCAGAACCTCGGGTTCCTGCAGCGTGCCGTCATAGTTGTCGCGGTAATCCACCGCATCCTCGGCCAGCCCGTCCAGCAGCGCCTCGGCGGCGGCGGTCATGCGGGCCTCGGTATAGCGGGCGGCCGCCGGGTTGTCGCCGTCGATGTTGCCGAAATTGCCCTGACCGTCGACCAGCGGATAGCGGATCACGAAATCCTGCGCCAGACGCGCCATGGCATCGTAAATCGCGGCGTCGCCATGCGGGTGATAGTTGCCCATCACGTCGCCCGAGATCTTGGCCGACTTGCGGAAGCCGCCGTTCGACGCCAGCCGCAGCTCTCGCATTGCATACAGGATGCGCCGGTGCACCGGCTTCAGCCCGTCGCGGGCATCGGGCAGGGCGCGGTGCATGATCGTCGACAGCGCATAGGTCAGATAGCGGCTGCCGATCGCGCGGCGCAGCGGTTCGGAATGTTCTTGGGGCGTCTCGGGCGTGTTCATGATCACGGTTTAGCGGGCGGCGCGGGGGCGGTAAAGCGGCGCTTGCAGGCAAGGACATCCGGGCTAGCTGACTACTGGTAACTCAGGGCAGAATGGGTACGATAATCTGGCGGCTCACCAAGGAATTGTGCATATGGGGTTCAAGTTGACGGTCCTGCTGGCGATGGCCATTTTCATTGCCTTCTATTTCGCGCCGGAGCCGGAGGACGGGCCGAAGCCGCCGCATGTGCTGGAAAGGGCCGCGGAACTGCAGGAAAATGCCCCGCCGCCGGTGGAGCCCGCGCCCGAACGCGCCGCGAGCGTGGCCGACAGCACCCCCGCTTCGGCCCCCGCGAACACGTCGATTTCACCTGATCCGGCACCAGATGCGGCCCCGGTTGAGGATGTCGCAGATCTGCCCGAGGTGTCCGCCGAAGAACTGGCCGCCGAACTGGCCGAAAGACTGCCGACCCTTGGTCTGGACGGGTTGAGCGGGTCCGGCACCGCCGGGGCGCTGGCCTTGTCGGATTCGGTGCGCGCCCGCAGCGAAGGTGAGGCCGGCGCCGATCTGACCCGCCCCAGTGTCGGCGGCGGCGAGGTGGTTGCAGTGGCGGACACAGAGCCGCTGCCCGAGGCCGAAGGTGAGCCCGCCCGCGCGCAGGTGCTGGGCACCACGGTCAATCTGCGGGCCGGGCCATCGGTCGGCGACCCGGTGGTGGGCCGCGTGAATTTCGGCGATGAAGTGGTGCTGCTGGGCGAGGAACGCGACGGCTGGCGCAGCATCGCGCATCCGGACACCGGGCAGCCGGTCTATATGGCCAGCCGATTCCTGCAGCCGCTGCCCTAGGCCCGGCTTGCGATTGCGCCGTCCGCGTGGCAGGTCAGGCCAGCCGCAATGAAAGGGCCGTCCCCGCCATGTCCCGCACGATATTGATCACCGGGTGCAGTTCCGGCATTGGCGCCCATGCCGCCCGGGCGCTGCATGACGCCGGGTGGCGCGTGTTCGCCACCTGCCGCGCCGAAGCCGATGCCGCCCGCCTGCGCGACGCGGGGCTGGAGGCGCTGAAACTGGATTACCGCGACAGCGGTTCGATGACCGCTGCGGTGGGCGAGATCCTGTCCCGCACCGGCGGACGGCTGGACGCACTGTTTAACAACGGCGCCCATGCGCTGCCCGCCCCGGTCGAGGATATCCCCACCGACGGCTTGCGCGACCTGTTCGAAGTGAATTTCTTCGGTTGGCACGAATTGACCCGTCTGGTGCTGCCGGCGATGCGGGCGCAGGGGCAGGGGCGGATCGTCATGTGCTCGTCGGTGCTGGGCTTCGTGCCGGCGAAATGGCGCGGGGCCTATGTGGCGTCGAAATACGCCATCGAGGGCTATTCGGATGTGCTGCGGCTGGAGATGCGGGAATTCGGCATCCACGTCAGCCTGATCCAGCCCGGCCCGATTCGGACCGATTTCCGCAAGAACGCGATCTTGCAGTTCGAACGCTGGATCGACTGGCGCAACTCGCCGCGCGTCGCCCAGTATGAGGCCAGCCTGCTGGATCTGCTGCGCAAGGGCTCGGGCGACAGCCCGTTCCAATTGCCGCCCTCGGCGGTGACACGGCCGCTGATCCATGCGCTGACGGCGAAACGCCCGCGCCGCCGCTACCGGGTGACGACGCCCACGCGGGTGATCGCCCAGATGCAGGGTCTGCTGCCCGCCGCCGCGCTGGACCGGTTGTATGACCGAGCGTAAGACGGGCAGACGCGACGAAAAGGCCGGTCGCAATCCCGGCAGGGCCGATTAGATGCAGCGCATCCGGAGGAAACACGATGCTCAATGATCCCCTGTTTTTCGTGGTCGCGGCGGCCTGTCTCGTGGTGGTGGTCATTCTGGCCATCGGCATCGGTGGCTTCGGCCGGGGCGGCGAGTTCAACCGCAAGCACGGCAACCGCCTGATGCGCTATCGCATCGCGGCGCAATTCGTTGCCATTCTTCTGATCCTGGGCTTCGTGGCCCTGCGCCGCATGGGAGGCTGACCATGGTCGTTCTCAACAAGATCTACACCCGCACCGGCGACAAGGGCGACACTGCCCTGGGCAATGGCACGCGGGTGCCGAAGAACGCGGCACGGGTGAATTCCTATGGCACCGTGGACGAATTGAACGCCACCGTCGGGATGGCCCGCCTGCATGCCGAAGGCACGATGGATGCACAGCTGGCCGCGATCCAGAATGATCTGTTCGATCTGGGCGCCGACCTGTGCCGCCCGGACATGGCCAGCGATGCCGAGGCCGAGTATCCGCCGCTGCGGCTGGCCGCCAGCCAGGTTGACCGGCTGGAGGGCGAGATCGACGCGATGAACGCCCACCTGTCGCCGCTGCGGTCCTTCATCCTGCCCGGCGGTTCGGCGCTGGCCGCACATCTGCATCTGTGCCGCACCGTGGCGCGACGGGCCGAGCGGCTGGCCGTGGAACTGGCCTTCGCCGAAGAGGTAAACCCGGCGGCTGTGAAATTCCTCAACCGGCTTTCCGACTGGTTCTTCGTTGCCGCCCGCATGGCCAACGATTCGGGCGCGGCGGATGTGCTGTGGGTGCCGGGGGCGAACCGTTAACGCTCACAACCTCAGACCTTGGTCTTAAAATACGGCACCAACGGAAAGAACGTTGCGGATTCCGGGGCGTTCTTGTCGCTTTTTTGCTGTTGAAGCCCCTGTGGTTTGTCTAGATCATGCGCCAATGCAAACGCTGCAGGCGCAGAAAAACGAACGGAGACCGCCGTCATGAAGGTAATCGTGCCCGTCAAGCGGGTGATTGACTACAACGTAAAGGTTCGTGTGAAGGCGGACGGGTCGGGTGTGGATCTGGCCAACGTGAAAATGTCGATGAACCCTTTCGACGAAATCGCCGTCGAAGAAGCCATCCGCCTGAAAGAGGCCGGTGTCGCCTCTGAAATCGTGCTGGTGTCCATCGGCGTGAAGCAGGCGCAGGAAACCCTGCGCACCGGTCTGGCCATGGGCGCGGATCGCGCCATCCTCGTGGTGGCCGCCGAAGACGTGCACACCGATATCGAGCCACTGGCGGTGGCCAAGATCCTCGCCAAAGTGGTCGAAGAAGAAGAACCCGGCCTCGTGCTCTGCGGCAAGCAGGCCATCGACAACGACATGAACGCCACCGGCCAGATGCTGTCGGCCCTGCTGGGCTGGAGCCAGGCGACCTTCGCCTCGGAAGTGAAGATCGACGGCGACAATGCGCTGGTCACCCGCGAGGTGGACGGCGGCCTTCAGACCATCAAGGTCAAGATGCCCGCCATTGTCACCGTGGACCTGCGCCTGAACGAGCCGCGCTATGCCTCGCTGCCCAATATCATGAAGGCGAAGAAGAAGCCGCTGGATCAGAAGACCGCCGAAGACTACGGCGTTGACGTGACCCCGCGTCTTGAGGTCGTCAAGACCAGCGAGCCGGCGGAACGTGCCGCCGGGATCAAGGTGGGCTCGGTGGATGAGCTTGTGTCGAAACTCAAAGAAGCAGGGGTCGTGTAATGGCTGTTCTCCTTCTTGCCGAAGTCACCAACGGCGAACTGGCGCTGGACGCCACCGCCAAGGCCGTGACCGCCGCTGCCCAGATGGGCGAAGTGACCGCGCTGTGTGCCGGGGCCTCAGCCGCCGCCGCCGCCGAAGAAGCCGCAAAGATCGCCGGTGTCACCAAGGTGCTGGTCGCCGAGGATGCTTCGCTGGGCCATCGCCTGGCCGAGCCGACCGCCGCGCTGATCGCCAGCCTTGCGGGCGACTACGACCACATCGTCGCCCCGGCCACCACCGACGCCAAGAACGTGCTGCCCCGCGTGGCCGCGCTGCTGGACGTCATGGTGATCTCGGATGTCTCCGGCGTCGTCGATGCCGACACATTCGAGCGTCCGATCTATGCCGGCAATGCGATCCAGACCGTGAAGTCGAGGGATGCCAAGAAGGTCGTCTCGGTCCGCACCTCGACCTTCGACGTGGCGGGGGACCAGGCCGCAGCCCCGATCGAGACCATCTCGGTCGGCGACAACCCGGCCCTGTCGGAATGGGTCGAGGACAAGGTGGCCGAAAGCGACCGTCCCGAACTGACCTCGGCGGGCGTCGTTGTGTCCGGCGGCCGCGGTGTCGGCTCGGAGGAAGACTTCAAGCTGATCGAAGCCCTGGCCGACAAGCTGGGCGCCGCCGTCGGGGCCTCCCGTGCCGCGGTCGATTCGGGCTATGCCCCGAACGACTGGCAGGTGGGCCAGACCGGCAAGGTCGTGGCGCCCGAGCTGTACGTCGCCGTCGGCATTTCGGGGGCGATCCAGCACCTTGCCGGGATGAAGGACAGCAAGGTCATCGTCGCCATCAACAAGGACGAGGAAGCGCCGATCTTCCAGGTCGCCGACTACGGCCTTGTGGCCGACCTGTTCCAGGCGGTGCCGGAACTGACCGAGAAACTGGGCTGATCGCTCAGCTACGCGGCCCTTCGGGGCCGCGTCCGCACTCGGGGCCAGACGCCCTGTTGCCGTGGCCCGGATGCTCGGGTACCACGGCCCGCAACGCCCCTCACGAGAGCCACCGATGACGTTGCTTCGCCTTCTTCCGACCCTGCTGGCCCTTGCGGTCCTGTCCGCCTGCACCACCGAGCTGGATCCCGAGATCCAGAAGACGGGTCTGGGGGACTTCAGCCTCGACCGCCTGGTGGTGGTCATGGACGACAAGCCGCAAAGCGGGTTCCATTCGCGCAAGGTGTCCAACGACACGCTGAAGGCGGCGGTGGTCAAGGCGGTCGAGCCGCGCCTGTCGCGCTTTGACGGCGAGGGCAGCTATTCCATCGGCATCAAGGTGCAGGGCTATATCCTGGCCCACCCCGGCGTGCCGGTGCTGCTGGCGCCGCGCTCCACCCTGTTTCTGTCGGTCAACGTTTACGACGACGTGCCGCGCCGTCTGAACCCCAAGCCCGCGAACCTGACTGTCTGGGAAGATGCCGGTGGCGATACGGTGGTCGGCTCGGGCTATACCCAGACCGGCGAGGAACAACTGGCCGAACTGGCCGACAACGCCGCCATCGAGATCGAACGCTGGCTGCGCGAGAACCCGCAATGGTTCAAACCCAAGCCCGGCGCCGCCCCCGCAGACGCGGCCCCGGACGAGGACTGAGCCACCCCCATCGCGCCCGGCACTGCAACTGGCGCTTGATTTTCCCCGCTGCGCTTTGTAACGAGCGCGCGATGTTAGACCCGGGCACGTTGATCGCCCCAAGGAGGCCATCATGGCAAAGGAAAAGTTTGACCGCAGCAAGCCGCACGTGAACATTGGCACGATCGGCCACGTTGACCACGGCAAGACGACGCTGACCGCGGCGATCACCAAGTATTTCGGTGATTTCAAGGCCTACGACCAGATCGACGGCGCGCCGGAAGAGAAAGCCCGCGGCATCACCATCTCGACCGCGCATGTGGAATACGAGACCGACAACCGCCACTACGCGCACGTCGACTGCCCCGGCCACGCCGACTATGTGAAGAACATGATCACCGGTGCCGCGCAGATGGACGGCGCGATCCTGGTGGTGAACGCGGCCGACGGCCCGATGCCCCAGACCCGCGAGCACATCCTGCTGGGCCGCCAGGTTGGCATCCCGAAGATGGTCGTGTTCATGAACAAGGTCGACCAGGTGGACGACGAGGAGCTGCTGGAGCTCGTGGAAATGGAAATCCGCGAACTGCTGGAAAGCTACGAATACCCGGGCGACGAGATCCCGATCATCGCCGGTTCGGCGCTGGCCGCGATGGAAGGCCGGGATCCGGAAATCGGCGAGAACAAGATCCGCGAACTGATGGCGGCCGTGGATGAGTACATCCCGACCCCAGACCGCGCCGTGGACCAGCCGTTCCTGATGCCGATCGAGGACGTGTTCTCGATCTCCGGCCGCGGCACCGTTGTTACGGGGCGTGTCGAGCGTGGCGTGATCAACGTTGGCGACAGCATCGAGATCGTCGGCATCCGCGACACCACCACCACCACCTGCACCGGTGTGGAAATGTTCCGCAAGCTGCTGGATCGCGGTGAAGCGGGCGACAACATCGGCGCGCTGCTGCGCGGCATCGACCGTGAGGGCGTGGAGCGCGGGCAGGTTCTCTGCAAGCCGGGTTCCGTGACCCCGCACACCAAGTTCGAAGCCGAGGCCTATATCCTGACCAAGGAAGAAGGCGGCCGTCACACGCCGTTCTTCGCGAACTACCGTCCGCAGTTCTACTTCCGCACCACCGATGTGACCGGCACCGTGACGCTGCCGGAAGGCACCGAGATGGTGATGCCGGGTGACAACCTGAAATTCGAGGTCGAGCTGATTGCCCCGATCGCGATGGAAGAAAAACTCCGCTTCGCCATCCGCGAAGGCGGTCGCACGGTTGGGGCAGGGGTCGTTTCCAAGATCATCGAATGATGATCTTGGCATCCTCGGGCGTCGCCGGCGTGGTGTCGAAAATCATCGAGTGATCGAGATGCGAAGCGCTCGCGCGGCGCGTCAGGCAAGACAGTCAGGGGCCGCACCTTCGGGGGCGGCCCCATTTTTTCGGTCGCCGGACCGGGCGATGGCTTCGGAGCGTCAAACGGGCCCGGTGGTAAAGTTCAGGGCGGCGCCGTTGATGCAGTGCAGCGTTGTCTTGCCCACGGTCAGGATGTGTCCCAGATGCGAGCCGCAGCGGCGGCAATGCGCCTCGATGATGGACAGGACGCGGATGTCGGTCATCCCGACATAGGGATTGCCATCGATTCCCATCAGGATCGCGTTGGGCTCGGCGTGCCGGAAGAAGGCCCAGCCGACATCCGGATAGACCTGCCAGACCGAGGAATAGAGGGTCAGGTCGCAGCCCTTGCAGGCATACTGGCCATCGTCGTGCGCATTCCAGTAGGGGCTGGAAAACTTCTCTTCCGTGCCACCTTTGCGCAGGATGTTGTAGTCTGCCTCGCTCAGGCGGGCGCGCCACTCCGCCTCGCTTCGGGTGATTTCGTACTGGAAGCCGTCGCCGGGCGTTTCGGCCGCAGCCGTGCGGATCTGGGCCGCGCCCAGGGCTGCGATGGCCGTGCTGCCCAGAAAGACACGTCTGCTCAGGGTCGGGGCCGTCATCGGGGGTCTCCTTGAAAACGGAATGGGAAGAAATCATGGCTCAACCTACAGCCCAGACCGGGACACGGAGAAACCACCTCTTGGAGAGCATCTTGTGATCTTCCCGCCGCTTTTGGCTTGCGGACTGCAGCGAATACGCCTATTCAGCAGGCCGGCCTAGGGGTTTAGCTCAGTTGGTAGAGCATCGGTCTCCAAAACCGAGGGTCGTGGGTTCGAGTCCCTCAGCCCCTGCCAGTCTTTCACATATCGCGATCAGACGCGCCTTCGGGCGCCCGGCGATTCCTCGTGACAGGGCGGCATGGCTTTGACAGGCTGTCATGGTACATTCGATTTCCGGGGGAGCCATGACCGACGCGTTTCTCGACCATATCGGTACCACGCTCGCCGGCCTCAAGGCCGACGGGCTGTACAAGACCGAACGCGAGATCACCTCGCCGCAGGGCCCGCGCATCGACGTACAGCGCAACGGCACCGTGCAGAACGGCGTGCTGAACCTGTGTGCCAACAATTACCTGGGGCTCGCCGATGATCCGGCCCTGATCGCCGCCGCGAAGGCCAGCTATGACGACTATGGCTATGGCATGGCCTCGGTCCGGTTCATCTGCGGCACCCAGGATATTCACCGCAAGCTGGAGCGCCGTCTGGCCGGGTTCCTGGGCAAGAACGACGCGATCCTGTTCGCCGCCTGTTTCGATGCCAACGGCGGGCTGTTCGAGCCGCTGCTCGGCCCCGGGGATGCCATCGTGTCGGACGCGCTGAACCATGCCTCGATCATTGACGGGGTGCGGCTGTGCAAGGCGCAACGCTATCGCTACGCCAATTCCGACATGGCCGATCTTGAGGCGCAACTACAGGCCGCCCGCGACGGTGGCGCGCGTTTCGTAATGATCGCCACGGATGGCGTGTTTTCCATGGACGGCTACCTGGCCAATCTGCCCGAGATCACCCGGCTGGCACAGAAATACGATGCACTGGTGATGGTGGACGATTGCCATGCGACGGGGTTCATGGGGCCGCAGGGGCGCGGCACGCCCGCGCATTTCGGGGTCGAGGTCGATATCCTGACCGGCACGCTGGGCAAGGCGCTTGGCGGCGCCATCGGCGGTTATATCGCCGGGCCGCAGGCGGTGATCGATCTGCTGCGGCAGCGGGCGCGGCCCTATCTGTTTTCCAACTCGCTGCCGCCGTCGGTGGTGATGGCGGGTCTTGCCGCGCTGGATCTGGTCGAGCAGGGAGATGCCCTGAGGGCGCAACTGTTCGAGAACACCGCCTATTGGCGCAGCGGGCTGGAGAGCCTCGGCTTCACCACCCTGCCGGGCGAACACCCCATCGTGCCGGTGATGCTGGGCGAGGCGCGGCTCAGCCAGGATCTGGCGGCGGCGCTGTATGAGCGCGGCGTCTATGTGGCCGGGTTCTTCTTCCCGGTGGTGCCGAAAGGGCATGCGCGCATCCGCACCCAGATGAATGCCGCCTTGACGCGCGAGGATCTGGATCAGGCGCTGGACGCCTTCGCCGCAGCGGGCCGGGCGGTTGGAGCGCTGACATGAGCAACCAGATGAAGGCGCTGGTGAAAGCCCGCCCCGAGATGGGCCTGTGGATGGAGCGCGCCCCGGTGCCCGAGATCGGCCCCGACGACGTGCTGATCCGTATCCGCAAGACCGGCATCTGCGGCACCGATGTGCACATCTGGAACTGGGATGACTGGGCCGCCAAAACGGTGCCGGTGCCGCTGATCACCGGGCATGAGTTTGCCGGCGAGATCGTTGAATTGGGGCGCGACGTGACCGACCTGAAGGTCGGACAGCGCTGTTCCGGCGAAGGGCATCTGATCGGCCACCATTCGCGCCAGTCGCGCGCGGGCAAGTTCCACCTTGATCCCGAAACCCGCGGCATCGGCGTGAACGAACAGGGGGCCTTTGCCGAATACCTGCGCCTGCCGGCCTTCAACGTGGTGCCGCTGCCCGATTCGATCCCCGACGAGATCGGCGCCATTCTCGACCCCCTCGGAAATGCCGTGCACACCGCGCTCAGCTTCGATCTGATCGGCGAGGACGTGCTGATCACCGGCGCCGGGCCGATCGGCATCATGGCCGCCGCCGTGGCGCGCCATGTGGGCGCGCGCCATGTGGTCATCACCGACATCAATCCCGACCGGCTGAATCTGGCGCAGAAGGTCACCGATCTGCGGCCGGTCAATGTGGCCGATGAAGACCTGAAGGATGTCATCGCCGAACTGGGCATGCGCGAAGGCTTCGACGTCGGCATGGAAATGTCCGGCAACCAGATAGCGCTGGACCAGATGGTCGAAGGCATGGTCATGGGCGGGCGCATCGCGATGCTGGGCATTCCGCCCGGAAAATCCCCTGTGGACTGGTCGCGCATCGTCTTCAAGGCACTGACCATCAAGGGCGTCTATGGCCGCGAGATCTTCGAGACCTGGTACAAGATGATCGCGATGCTGCAGAACGGGCTGGATATCTCGCGCGTGATCACCCACCGTTACCCGGTGGATGATTTCGTGGACGGATTCGACGTCATGCGCTCGGGCAAAAGCGGCAAAGTGGTTCTGGACTGGGGCTGACGCCCCTGCGCCGCCAGGGTTTCCTTCCCGTGGCGTCGCGCGCAAGAGCGCCGCTTGAATTCCCCGCCCGAAAGGCGTATCTGCCGCCCATTGCGCAAGAAGGACTCTGTAGACGATGGCGAAGACCAACCCTTTCCAGTTCATCCAGCAGGTACGCGGTGAAGTGGCCAAGATCGTCTGGCCCAGCCAGCGTGAAGTGCTGCTGACCTCGGCGATGGTGCTGGCGATGGCGACGCTGACGGCCATCTTCTTCTTCTTTGTGGACTTCCTGATCCGCAACGGGCTGACCTTCACGCTGAATTTCTTCGGCAGCTGATCCCGCCCCGGCCTGGCGCCCCCGTCCGACATTGTGACTTGTCATTCGGGCGTCAAAGGTCTAGCACACCGTGTGTTCTGGATGAGGGCGTGCAATGATTCGTGTTGCGCGCCGCTTTTTTCTTCCGGAACGCTTGAAAAAATTACACACGATCAGGGCCTTACGAGGCTCGGCAAGACGACGTAAAGGCGGCGAGCAAGATGGCGAAACGGTGGTATTCGGTCAGCGTTCTTTCGAATTTCGAAAAGAAGATCGCTGAACAGATCCGGACCGAGGCCGTCGAGAAGGGCCTTGAGGACGAGATCGAAGAGGTTCTGGTCCCCGAAGAGGAAGTGATCGAAGTGCGCCGGGGCAAGAAGGTCTCGGTGCCGCGGCGCTTCATGCCCGGCTATGTGCTGGTGCGGATGGAAATGACCGATCGGGGCTATCACCTGATCAACAACATCAACCGGGTGACCGGTTTCCTCGGGCCCCAGGGTCGGCCGATGCCCATGCGCGATGCCGAGGTGAACCAGATCCTGAACCGCGTCGAAGAGGGCGAGGCCCAGCCGCGCACCTTGATCCACTATGAAATCGGCGAGCGGGTGAAGGTCAACGACGGCCCGTTCGAGGATTTCGACGGGATGGTCGAGGAAGTGGACGAAGACAACCAGCGCCTCAAGGTGACGGTGTCGATCTTCGGGCGCGAGACGCCCGTGGAACTGGAATTCACGCAGGTCACCAAACAGGCCTGACGTGTCAGACGTGGGAGGCAGTCCGGGCGCGCCCGGCCGGCTGAACCACGGCAACCCAAGGCCGCCGACGCGTTGGCGGCTGTTGTAGGGCGGGGCGACCCGCCGCTGGAAGAAGGAGAGGCCTCATGGCCAAGAAACTCGCTGGGACGATGAAGCTCCAGATCCCCGCCGGCAAGGCGAACCCGAGCCCCCCCGTGGGTCCGGCGCTGGGTCAGCGCGGCATCAACATCATGGAATTCTGCAAGGCGTTCAACGCCAAGACGCAGGAAATGGAAGCCGGTGCGCCGTGCCCGACCGTGATCACCTACTATCAGGACAAGTCCTTCACCATGGACATCAAGACGCCGCCCGCGTCTTACTACCTGAAGAAGGCCGCCGGCATGAAGCCCGTTGGCAAGCGCAACCGTCCGCGCGGTGCCGAGAACCCCGGTCGCGAGACCGTGGCGACCGTGACCGTGGCCCAGCTGCGTGAGATCGCCGAAGCCAAGATGAAAGACCTCAGCGCGAACGACGTTGAAGCCGCAATGAAAATCATCGTGGGCTCTGCCCGCTCGATGGGCATCGAGGTGAAAGGCTGATCATGGCAAAGCTCGGTAAGCGTACAAAGGCAGCCCGCGCTGCTTTCGCAGGCAAAGTAGACATCACCGTCGAAGAAGCCGTCGCATTGGTGAAATCCTCGGCGACCTCGAAGTTCGACGAAACCGTCGAGATCGCGATGAACCTGGGTGTCGATCCCCGTCACGCAGACCAGATGGTCCGCGGCGTGGTGACCCTGCCCAACGGCACCGGCAAGACCGTTCGCGTCGCCGTGTTCGCCCGTGGCGCCAAGGCTGAAGAAGCCCAGGCCGCCGGTGCGGACATCGTGGGTGCCGAAGACCTGATGGAAACCATCCAGGGCGGCACCATCGAGTTCGATCGCTGCATTGCGACCCCGGACATGATGCCGATCGTCGGCCGCCTGGGCAAGATTCTCGGCCCGCGCAACCTGATGCCGAACCCCAAGGTCGGCACCGTGACCATGGATGTCGCCGAAGCCGTGGCCAACGCCAAGGGCGGTGAGGTTCAGTTCAAGGCCGAGAAAGCCGGCGTCGTGCATGCGGGCATCGGCAAGGCCTCCTTCGACGAGGCCAAGCTGGTGGAAAACGTGCGCGCCTTCGTGGCCGCCGTGTCGCGCGCCCGGCCGTCGGGGGCCAAGGGTGCCTACATGAAGAAGATCGCGCTGAGCTCGACCATGGGTCCGGGCCTCAGTGTCGACGTGGATAGCGCGGCAGCCGCCGAGTAATCCCGCAAGATCGGGCGGGGCGACCCGCCTGGTGGCAGGGCCGACAGGCCCTGTCCTGTCCGAGACGGAGGGTGTGTCGCTGACTGGGCCGCAAGGCCGCAGAAGCGGGGCTTAATTTCCTTCCCGAGATGGGGAACGAGACATTTCTCTGAGAGCCGCGTGCGGCCCTCGGGCGATCTGCTCGGGACCCTGAGTTGAGGACCCGAACGCCGGGGATACCCGGCAGAAGTGAGCCGAGGGGGCAACCTCTCAAACTTGGAGTGAAACTGTGGATAGAGCCCAGAAAGAGAAATTGGTCGATGAACTCGGCCAGATCTTCGAAAGCTCTGGCGTTGTAGTGGTTGCACACTACGCGGGTCTCACGGTTGCCGAGATGCAGGATCTTCGGGGGCGCATGCGCGCATCCGGGGCGTCCGTGCGTGTTGCCAAGAACAGGCTCGCCAAGATCGCCCTCGAGGGCAAACCCTGCGCAGGCATGGGTGAGCTACTTACGGGCATGACCGTACTGTCCTATTCCGAGGACCCCGTGGCAGCAGCCAAGGTGGCCGAGGACTTCGCCAAGGACAACAAGAAATTCGAAATCCTTGGCGGGGCAATGGGCGAGACGATCCTGGACCGGGCTGGTGTTGAAGCCGTGTCGAAAATGCCGTCGCGCGAGGAGCTTATTGCCTCCATCGTCGGCTGCATCGGCGCGCCCGCTTCGAACATCGCCGGTGCGATTGGCGCACCTGCTTCGAACATCGCGAGCATCCTTTCGACAATCGAAGAGCGCGGCGAGGCCGCGTGAGATCCCGCGTGTGGACATCATCGCACGTTGGAACACATCTAAAGATACGGAACAGAGAAAATGGCTGATCTGAAAGCACTTGCTGAGCAAATCGTCAACCTGACGCTGCTGGAAGCACAAGAACTGAAAACCATCCTGAAGGATGAGTATGGCATCGAACCCGCCGCTGGCGGCGCTGTCATGATGGCTGGCCCGGCCGGCGACGCCGGTGGCGAAGCTGCCGAAGAGCAAACCGAATTTGACGTGATCCTGAAAGCCGCTGGCGGCGAGAAGATCAAGGTCATCAAGGAAGTTCGCGGCATCACCGGTCTTGGCCTGAAAGAAGCCAAAGAGCTGGTCGAAGCTGGCGGCAAAGCTGTCAAAGAGCAGGTTTCGAAAGAAGAAGCCGAAGACATCAAGGCGAAGCTGGAAGCAGTCGGCGCCGAGATCGAGCTCAAGTAATCCGTCGGGTCGGCTGGCCCGTAAGGATCAAGATTGGCTGGGCCCGGAGATATTCCGGGTCCAGCTATCCGCGTCTTGGCGAGGCCCTGATGACAGGGGTTCTCCAAGGAGCGGTCAAAGGTCGGGAGGCACCCCGTGGGAAGGGCGCCAGGCATGGACCGACCGTTTCGATGTTTCAGGGATGCGCCCCGTGGCCCCGGCGGTGGCGGTATTCCGGTGAAACGAAAGGCAACGGCACTTATGGCGCAGACTTATATCGGCCAGAAACGACTCCGCAAATATTACGGCAAGATCCGCGAAGTCCTGGAAATGCCGAACCTCATCGAGGTTCAGAAATCGTCCTACGACCTGTTCCTGCGCTCCGGCGACAGCGATGTTCCGCTGGACGGCGAAGGCATCAAGGGCGTGTTCCAGTCGGTCTTCCCGATCAAGGATTTCAACGAAACCAGCGTTCTGGAATTTGTCTCCTACGAGCTGGAAAAGCCCAAGTATGACGTCGAGGAATGCCAGCAGCGCGACATGACCTACAGCGCGCCGCTGAAGGTGACCCTGCGCCTGATCGTGTTCGATGTGGACGAGGATACCGGCGCCAAGTCGGTGAAGGACATCAAGGAGCAGGACGTGTTCATGGGCGACATGCCGCTCATGACGCCGAACGGCACCTTCGTGGTCAATGGCACCGAGCGCGTGATCGTTTCCCAGATGCACCGTTCGCCGGGTGTGTTCTTCGATCACGACAAGGGCAAGACCCACGCCAGCGGCAAACTGCTGTTTGCCTGCCGCATCATCCCCTATCGCGGCTCGTGGCTGGATTTCGAATTCGACGCCAAGGACATCGTGTTTGCCCGTATCGACCGTCGCCGCAAACTGCCGGTGACGACGCTGCTCTATGCCCTTGGCATGGATCAGGAAGGCATCTGCGACGCCTACTACGACACCGTCAACTACAAGTTGGAAAGCAGCCGGGGCTGGGTGACGAAGTTCTTCCCGGAACGCGTTCGTGGCACCCGTCCGACCTTTGATCTGGTGGATGCGGCCACCGGCGAAGTCATCGCCGAAGCCGGCAAGAAGGTCACGCCGCGCGCCGTCAAGAAACTGATCGACGAAGGCAATGTCACCGAACTTCTGGTGCCCTTCGACATGATTGTCGGCAAATACGTCTCGAAGGACATCATCAACGAGGAAACCGGCGCCATCTACGTGGAAGCCGGCGATGAGCTGACCTGGGAACTGGGCAAGGACGGGGAAGTGAACGGCGGCTCGCTGAAAGAGCTGATGGATGCGGGCATCACCGAAATCCCGGTGCTGGACATCGACAACATCAACGTCGGTCCCTACATCCGCAACACCATGGCCGCGGACAAGAACATGAACCGCGACACGGCGCTCATGGACATCTACCGTGTCATGCGTCCGGGCGAGCCGCCCACCGTCGAAGCCGCCTCGGCCCTGTTCGACACGCTGTTCTTCGACAGCGAGCGTTATGACCTGTCCGCCGTGGGCCGGGTGAAGATGAACATGCGTCTTGCGCTGAACGCCGAAGACACCCAGCGCACGCTGCGCAAGGAAGACATTGTCGCCTGCATCAAGGCGCTGGTGGAACTGCGCGACGGCAAGGGCGACATCGACGACATCGACCACCTCGGCAACCGCCGGGTGCGCTCGGTCGGCGAACTGATGGAAAACCAGTATCGCGTCGGCCTGCTGCGCATGGAGCGCGCCATCAAGGAGCGTATGTCCAGCGTCGAGATCGACACGGTGATGCCGCAGGATCTGATCAACGCCAAGCCGGCCGCGGCCGCGGTGCGTGAATTCTTCGGCTCGTCGCAGCTGTCGCAGTTCATGGACCAGACCAACCCGCTGTCGGAAGTGACGCACAAACGCCGCCTGTCGGCGCTTGGGCCGGGCGGTCTGACCCGCGAACGTGCGGGCTTCGAGGTTCGCGACGTTCACACCACGCACTATGGCCGGATGTGCCCGATCGAGACGCCGGAAGGCCCGAACATCGGTCTGATCAACTCGCTGGCCACCTTCGCTCGCGTCAACAAGTACGGCTTCATCGAAACCCCCTATCGCCGGGTTGTCGAAGGTCATGTGACCGATGACGTGGTCTATATGTCCGCGACCGAGGAAATGCGTCACACCGTGGCGCAGGCCAACGCGACGCTGGATGAAAACGGCAACTTCGTGAACGACCTGGTGAACACCCGCCAGTCAGGCGAATACACCATGGCGCCGCGCGAAAACGTCGACCTGATCGACGTGTCGCCCAAGCAGTTGGTGTCGGTTGCGGCCTCGCTGATTCCGTTCCTGGAAAACGACGACGCCAACCGCGCCCTGATGGGGTCGAACATGCAGCGTCAGGCCGTTCCGCTGTTGCAGGCCGAGGCGCCGCTGGTCGGCACCGGGATCGAGGAAATCGTGGCCCGCGACTCGGGCGCGGCCATTGTCGCCAAGCGCGCGGGCATCATCGACCAGGTGGACGCCACCCGGATCGTGATCCGCGCCACCTCGGACATGGCACCGGGCGATCCGGGTGTCGACATCTACCGGATGCGCAAATTCCAGCGGTCGAACCAGAACTCCTGCATCAACCAGCGCCCGCTGGTGAAGGTGGGACAGGAAGTGACCCGTGGCGAGGTGATCGCCGACGGTCCGTCGACCGACATGGGGGAACTGGCGCTCGGCAAGAACGTCGTCGTCGCCTTCATGCCGTGGAACGGCTACAACTACGAAGACTCGATCCTGATTTCGGAACGCATCGTGCGGGATGACGTTTTCACCTCGGTGCATATCGAGGAATTCGAAGTCGCCGCCCGTGACACCAAGCTGGGGCCGGAAGAGATCACCCGCGACATTCCGAACGTCGGCGAGGAAGCCCTGCGCAACCTCGACGAAGCGGGCATCGTCTATATCGGGGCCGAGGTTGGCCCGGCGGATATTCTGGTCGGCAAGATCACTCCGAAGGGCGAAAGCCCGATGACGCCGGAAGAAAAGCTTCTGCGCGCCATCTTCGGCGAGAAAGCCTCGGACGTGCGCGACACCTCGCTGCGTCTGCCGCCGGGGGATTACGGCACCATCGTGGAAGTTCGCGTCTTCAACCGTCACGGTGTGGACAAGGACGAACGCGCGATCCAGATCGAGCGCGAGGAAGTCGAACGTCTGGCCCGTGACCGGGACGACGAAATGGCGATCCTCGAGCGCAACATCTATGCCCGCCTGCGCACGCAGATCATGGGCAAGGTGATCGTGAAGGGTCCGAAAGGCATCAAGCCTGGGTCCGAAGTCACGCCGGATCTGCTCAGCACCCTGTCCAAGGGGTTGTGGTGGCAGCTGGCGCTGGAAGACGAGGCCGAGGCGAAGATCGTCGAGGCGCTCAACGAGCAGTACCAGAACCAGCGCCGTGCCCTGGAAGCCCGCTTCGAGGACAAGGTCGAGAAGGTGCGTCGTGGCGACGACCTGCCGCCGGGCGTCATGAAGATGGTCAAGGTCTTCGTCGCGGTGAAGCGCAAGCTGCAGCCGGGCGACAAGATGGCCGGTCGCCACGGGAACAAGGGCGTGATCTCGCGCGTGGTTCCCATGGAAGACATGCCGTTCCTTGCGGACGGGACTCCGGTCGACTTCGTTCTGAACCCGCTCGGCGTGCCGTCGCGGATGAACGTCGGGCAGATCCTGGAAACCCACATGGGCTGGGCCTGCCGTGGACTGGGCCTGAAGATCGACGAGGCGCTTGGCGACTATCGCCGGACCGGCGACATGACCCCGGTGCGCGACGCGATGCGCCTGGCCTATTGCGACGATGTCTATGACGAAGGCATCGCCGGCATGGACGACGAGCAGCTGCTGGAAGCGGCGGGCAATGTCACCCGCGGTGTTCCGATCGCAACCCCGGTCTTCGACGGGGCGCGCGAGGAAGGCGTCAACGACGCGCTGAAACGGGCCGGTTTCGACCAGTCCGGTCAGTCGGAACTGTTCGATGGCCGCACCGGCGAGCAATTCGCGCGGAAGGTCACCGTCGGCATCAAGTACCTGCTGAAGCTGCATCACCTGGTGGACGACAAGATCCACGCGCGTTCGACCGGCCCGTACTCGCTGGTCACCCAGCAGCCGCTGGGCGGCAAGGCGCAGTTCGGTGGTCAGCGCTTCGGGGAGATGGAGGTCTGGGCCCTGGAGGCCTATGGCGCCGCCTATACCCTGCAGGAAATGCTGACCGTCAAGTCGGATGACGTGGCAGGCCGGACCAAGGTCTATGAAAGCATCGTGAAGGGCGAGGACAACTTCGAAGCCGGCGTGCCGGAATCGTTCAACGTTCTCGTCAAGGAGGTCCGGGGTCTGGGCCTCAACATGGAACTCCTGGACGCGGAGGGCGAGGAATAAGGCCGGCGGCGGCGGGGCAACCCCCGCCCGACGCAGCCCGGCAGGGCGGGGATCTCCCCGCCTTCACTCCCCCAAAACGCCCGTATTCTGAGGAAACTCAATGAACCAGGAACTCTCGACCAACCCGTTCAACCCGCTGACCCCGCCGAAGCAATTCGACGAGATCAAGGTGTCGCTGGCCTCTCCCGAACGGATCCTCTCGTGGTCCTACGGCGAGATCAAGAAGCCCGAAACCATCAACTACCGGACGTTCAAGCCCGAACGTGACGGCCTGTTCTGCGCGCGCATCTTCGGTCCGATCAAAGACTACGAATGCCTGTGCGGCAAATACAAGCGCATGAAGTATCGCGGCGTCGTCTGCGAGAAATGCGGCGTGGAAGTCACCTTGCAGAAGGTTCGCCGCGAGCGGATGGGCCATATCGAACTGGCCTCGCCGGTGGCGCATATCTGGTTCCTCAAGTCGCTGCCGTCGCGCATCGGCCTGATGCTGGACATGACACTGCGCGATCTGGAACGCATCCTCTATTTCGAGAACTACGTGGTGATCGAACCCGGCCTCACCGACCTGATCTATGGTCAGCTGATGTCGGAAGAGGAGTTCATGGATGCCCAGGACGCCTATGGCATGGACGCCTTCACCGCCGGTATCGGCGCCGAGGCGATCCGCGATATGCTGTCCCAGATCGACCTGGAATCCGAAGCCGCCACCCTGCGCGACGAGTTGAAGGAAGCCACGGGCGAACTGAAGCCCAAGAAGATCATCAAGCGCCTGAAGGTGGTTGAGAGCTTCCTGGAATCCGGCAACCGCCCGGAATGGATGATCCTGACCGTTGTACCGGTCATCCCGCCGGAACTGCGCCCGCTGGTGCCGCTGGATGGTGGCCGTTTCGCGACTTCGGACCTGAACGACCTGTACCGCCGCGTTATCAACCGGAACAACCGCCTGAAGCGGCTGATCGAGCTGCGCGCACCGGACATCATCATCCGCAACGAAAAGCGGATGCTGCAGGAATCCGTGGATGCGCTGTTCGACAACGGCCGCCGTGGCCGCGTCATCACCGGCGCCAACAAGCGTCCGCTGAAATCGCTGTCCGACATGCTGAAGGGCAAGCAGGGCCGCTTCCGCCAGAACCTTCTGGGCAAGCGCGTCGACTTCTCGGGCCGGTCGGTGATTGTGACCGGGCCGGAGCTGAAGCTGCACCAATGTGGTCTTCCCAAGAAGATGGCGTTGGAACTGTTCAAGCCGTTCATCTATTCGCGTCTTGAAGCCAAGGGGCTGTCTTCCACCGTGAAGCAGGCCAAGAAGCTGGTGGAAAAGGAACGTCCCGAGGTCTGGGACATCCTGGACGAGGTGATCCGCGAGCATCCCGTCATGCTGAACCGGGCGCCGACGCTGCACCGTCTTGGCATTCAGGCGTTCGAGCCTAAGCTGATCGAAGGCAAGGCCATCCAGCTGCATCCGCTGGTATGTTCGGCCTTCAACGCCGACTTCGACGGCGACCAGATGGCCGTGCACGTGCCGCTGAGCCTTGAGGCCCAGCTGGAAGCGCGCGTCCTGATGATGTCGACGAACAACGTTCTGTCGCCCGCCAACGGCGCGCCGATCATCGTGCCTTCGCAGGATATGGTGCTGGGTCTCTACTATGTGACCCTGCAGCGCGCCGGCATGAAGGGCGAGGGCATGGTCTTTGCCGACGTCGACGAAGTGCGTCATGCGCTGGACGCCGGCGAGGTGCATCTGCACGCCAAGGTCACCGCGCGGATCAAGCAGATCGGCGAGGACGGGCTTGAGGTCTACAAGCGGTACGAAACCACGCCGGGCCGCGTGCTGCTGGGCGACCTGCTGCCGCTGAACGCCAAGGCGCCTTTCGATCTGGTGAACCGCCTTCTTCGGAAGGGCGAGGTTCAGCAGGTCATCGACTCCGTCTACCGCTATTGCGGCCAGAAGGAGTCGGTCATCTTCTGTGACCAGATCATGACCATGGGCTTCCGCGAGGCGTTCAAGGCCGGGATTTCCTTCGGCAAGGACGACATGGTGATCCCCGACAGCAAGTGGGAGATCGTCAATGCCGTGCGCGACCAGGTCAAGGAGTTCGAACAGCAGTACATGGACGGCCTGATCACCCAGGGCGAAAAGTACAACAAGGTCATCGACGCCTGGTCGAAGTGTTCCGACACCGTGGCCGACGCCATGATGGCCGACATTTCCGCCGTGCGGGTCGAGGACGGGGTCGAGCAGGAACCGAACTCGGTCTACATGATGGCCCACTCCAAGGCGCGGGGCTCGCCTGCACAGATGAAACAGCTGGGCGGGATGCGCGGCCTGATGGCCAAGCCCGACGGCTCGATCATCGAAACGCCGATCATCTCGAACTTCAAGGAAGGTCTGACCGTTCTTGAATACTTCAACTCGACCCACGGCGCCCGGAAGGGCCTTGCGGATACGGCGTTGAAGACGGCGAACTCGGGCTATCTGACCCGTCGTCTGGTGGACGTGGCGCAGGACTGCATCGTGCGCTCGCATGATTGCGGCACCGACAAGGCGATCACCGCCGAGGCGGCCGTCAACGACGGCGAAGTCGTGGCGACCCTGGGCGAGCGTGTGCTGGGCCGTGTGGCGGCAGATGACGTTCACGTGCCGGGCACCGAAGAGGTGATCGTGGCGGCGGGCGAATTGATCGACGAACGGCGTGCCGATCAGATCGAAAGCGCGGGCGTGGCCAAGATGCGCATCCGCAGCCCGCTGACCTGTGAAGCGGACGAGGGCGTCTGCGCGGCCTGCTACGGTCGTGACCTTGCGCGCGGCACCTTGGTGAACCAGGGCGAAGCGGTGGGCATCATCGCGGCCCAGTCGATCGGTGAACCGGGCACCCAGCTGACGATGCGGACCTTCCACATCGGCGGTATTGCACAGGGTGGCCAGCAGTCGTTCCAGGAAGCCGGTGCCGAGGGCAAGATCGAGTTCCGCAACCCGGCGCTCGTGACCAACTCCAGCGGCGAAGCCATTGCCATCGGCAGGAACATGCAGATGGCGATCATCGGCAGCGACGGCGAGGAACGGGCCAGCTTCAAGATCGGCTACGGCACCAAGATCCTGGTCAAGGACGGGGCCACCGTAGGCCGTGGCGACAAGCTGTATGAATGGGACCCCTACACGCTTCCCATCATCGCCGAGAAGAGCGGTCAGGCGAAATTCGTCGATCTGGTTTCCGGCATCTCGGTGCGCGAAGACACCGACGATGCCACCGGTATGACCCAGAAGATCGTTTCGGACTGGCGGTCGGCGCCGAAAGGCAGCGACCTGAAGCCCGAGATCATCATCATGGATCCCGAGACAGGCGAACCGGTGCGCAACGACGCCGGCAATCCGGTCAGTTATCCGATGTCGGTGGACGCGATCCTGTCGATCGAGGAAAGCCAGGATGTCCATGTGGGCGACGTGGTTGCGCGGATCCCGCGCGAAGGCGCCAAGACCAAGGACATCACCGGGGGTCTGCCGCGGGTGGCCGAGCTTTTCGAAGCCCGCCGTCCGAAGGATCACGCCATCATCGCCGAGATTGACGGCTACGTCCGCTTTGGCCGCGACTACAAGAACAAGCGCCGGATCACCATCGAGCCCGCAGATGAGAATCTGGAGCCGGTGGAATACATGGTGCCCAAGGGCAAGCACATCCCGGTCGTCGAGGGCGATTTCGTCCAGAAGGGCGACTACATCATGGATGGCAACCCCGCGCCGCACGACATCCTGCGGATCATGGGCATCGAGGCGCTGGCCGACTATCTGATCAACGAAGTGCAGGACGTCTATCGTCTGCAGGGCGTGAAGATCAACGACAAGCACATCGAAGTGATCGTGCGGCAGATGCTGCAGAAGTTCGAGATCCTCGACAGCGGCGAGACCACGCTGCTGAAGGGCGAGCATGTCGACAAGGCCGAACTGGACGAAATGAACGACAAGGCGCTGGCCGACGGACGTCGCCCGGCCGAGGCGGAGCCGATCCTTCTGGGGATCACCAAGGCGTCGCTGCAGACCCGTTCGTTCATCTCGGCGGCGTCCTTCCAGGAGACCACCCGCGTGCTGACCGAAGCTTCGGTTCAGGGCAAGCGCGACAAGCTGATCGGTCTGAAGGAAAACGTCATCGTGGGCCGTCTGATCCCGGCCGGCACCGGCGGTGCCAGCCAGCGCGTGCGCCGCATTGCCGGCGAGCGCGACCAGAAGGTCATCGAGCAGAAGCAGGCCGAGGCCGAAGCGGCACTGGCGCTGCAGGCGCCGGAAAGCGACGGTCTGGGCGATGTCTTCGGGGACGCCCCGAGCGACAATCTGGTGGAAACCCCGGAACGCGGCGAGTTCTGATCGCCCGCTGACACGCACAACGAACCCCGCCCTGATTGGGCGGGGTTTTTCATTGGCGGGCCTCCGGGGCCTGCCTGACCATCCAGGGAACCCTGCCGTGCCTGTTCTGGCCGAAGACAGCTCTGTTGCCAGCCGCAACCTGCGCGGCGCGTTTCTGATGACCCTGTCGATGGCGGCCTTCGTCGGCAATGACGCCTGCATGCGGGCCATGGCCGGCACCCTGCCGGTGGCGCAGATCCTGGTGTTGCGCAGCGGCGTGACCGCGCTGATCCTGCTGGCGCTGGCCATTCAGGGCGGCCTTCTGGTGCAGCTTCTGCGGCTGGAACGCCGTGGCTGGGCGCTGGTGGCCCTGCGCAGCCTTGCCGAGATCTGGACCGCCTTCAGCGTGCTGATCTCGTTGCAGCACCTCAGCCTGTCGACATTCACCGCGATCATCCAGGCAGGGCCGCTGTCGGTGGCGCTGGCCGGGGCGGTGTTCCTGAAGGAGCCGATGGGCTGGCGGCGTCTGGTGGCGATCCTGATCGGCTTTGGCGGGGTGATGATCATCATCCGGCCCGGCACCGAGGTCTTCGACATCTGGTCGCTGGCGGGGCTATCGGCGGTGGCGGGGTTCACCCTGCGCGACCTGACCGCGCGCCGCGTGCCGGCGCATTTCTCGCCGATCCTGACGGCGCTGTGCGGGGCCATCGCGGTGCTGCTGGCGGCGGCGGTGATCAGCCCGGCGGTGACCTGGCAGATGCCGACCCCGCCGCTGTGGGCGGGCATCGTGGCGGCGGCGATGTTCTCGGCGGCGGCCTATGTTCTGGCGGTGCGCTGCATGCAGGTGGGCGAGATCGCCTTCGTCACGCCCTTCCGCTACACCGGCCTGCTCTGGGCGCTTCTGCTGGGGGTGCTCTTCCTTGGCGAACGCCCGGATCTGCTGACGATGGTGGGGGCGGCCATCGTGCTCGCCACCGGTGGATTCACCCTGTATCGCGAACATCAGGCCCGCCGCCGAAGCCGTCGTGCGTGATCCGGCGCGCAGAGCCGCCGCTGGATGTTGACACCCCCCGCGACTCTGTCTATACGCCGCGCAATCGGGTGGGGTTTTCCCTGTCCTGACCCAAGATTAGTCGTGGTCATGATCCGAGCGCCAGCCGCTCCGATCCTCTGGAACCCGCCGCATCGCCCCTGAATGCAGGAGGCGGGAGCGGCTTTTTCGCTTGTCCGTACACCAAACGGGCGGCGCCACGAAACAAGAATTGAACCGCGCGTCGTCTTGGCGTGCACCGACAAGACGAACGATGAGCAAAGCGGAGTACGAACCGGAATGCCAACGATCCAACAGCTGATCCGCAAACCGCGGCAGCCGAAAGTGAAACGCTCCAAGTCGCAGCACTTGGAATCCTGCCCCCAGAAGCGCGGCGTCTGCACGCGCGTCTACACCACCACGCCCAAGAAGCCGAACTCGGCCATGCGGAAGGTGGCCAAGGTGCGTCTGACCAACGGCTACGAAGTCATCAGCTACATTCCGGGTGAAAGCCACAACCTTCAGGAGCACTCGGTGGTCCTGATCCGTGGCGGCCGTGTAAAAGACCTTCCCGGTGTCCGTTACCACATCCTGCGCGGTGTTCTGGATACCCAGGGCGTCAAAGACCGTAAGCAGCGCCGCTCGAAATACGGCGCCAAGCGCCCCAAGTAAGGAGAGACGCACATGTCCCGCCGTCACGCTGCCGAAAAGCGCGAAGTTCTGCCCGACGCCAAATATGGCGATCGCGTGCTGACCAAATTCATGAACAACCTGATGATCGACGGCAAGAAATCCGCCGCCGAGCGCATTGTCTACAATGCTTTCGACCGGGTTGAAGCCAAGCTGAAGAAGGCCCCTGTCGAGGTTTTCCACGAAGCTCTGGAAAACATCCAGCCGTCGGTCGAAGTGCGGTCGCGTCGTGTGGGTGGTGCCACCTATCAGGTGCCCGTCGAAGTGCGCCCCGAGCGCCGTGAGGCCCTGGCCATCCGCTGGCTCATCATTGCCGCCCGCAAGCGCAACGAGAACACGATGGAAGAGCGTCTGGCCGGCGAACTGATGGACGCCGTGAACGGTCGTGGCACCGCCGTGAAAAAGCGTGAAGACACCCACAAGATGGCCGACGCCAACAAAGCGTTCAGCCATTACCGCTGGTAAACAATACTCCGCCTAAGGACCGAACCCATGGCTCGCGATTATCCCCTCGACCGGTACCGCAACTTCGGTATCATGGCGCACATCGATGCAGGTAAAACCACCTGTTCCGAGCGCATCCTGTACTACACCGGCAAGTCCCACAACATCGGCGAAGTGCACGATGGCGCGGCGACCATGGACTGGATGGAACAGGAGCAGGAGCGGGGCATCACCATCACCTCGGCTGCAACCACCACCTTCTGGGAGCGCACCGAGGACGGCGTGACCGCCGACACCCCGAAGCACCGCCTGAACATCATCGACACCCCCGGCCACGTTGACTTCACCATCGAAGTCGAACGCTCACTGGCGGTTCTCGACGGTGCCGTCTGTGTTCTGGACGCCAACGCCGGTGTCGAGCCGCAGACCGAAACCGTCTGGCGTCAGGCCGATCGCTACAAGGTTCCGCGCATCGTCTTCGTCAACAAGATGGACAAGATCGGCGCCGACTTCTTCAACTGCGTGCGCATGATCGAAGATCGCACCGGCGCGGTTGCTGTTCCGGTGGCTCTGCCCATCGGCGCCGAGACCGAGCTGGAAGGCCTCATCGACCTGGTCACCATGCAAGAGTGGCTGTGGAAGGGTGAAGACCTGGGCGCGTCCTGGGAGAAGGTCGAGATCCGCGACAGCCTGAAAGACGTGGCTGAAGAGTGGCGCGGCAAGATGATCGAAGCGGCCGTCGACATGGACGACGACGCGATGGAAGCCTATCTCGAAGGCGAAGAGCCCGACGTGCCGACCCTGCGCGCCCTGCTGCGCAAGGGCACTCTGGCCATGGCCTTCGTTCCGGTTCTGGGCGGTTCGGCGTTCAAGAACAAGGGTGTCCAGCCGCTGCTGAACGCCGTGATCGACTATCTGCCCAGCCCGCTGGACGTGGTCGATTACATGGGCTTCAAGCCGGGCGACGAGGAGGAAGTGCGCAACATCCCGCGCCGCGCGGATGACGACATGCCGTTCGCCGGTCTGGCCTTCAAGATCATGAACGACCCCTTCGTCGGCTCGCTGACCTTCACCCGGATCTATTCGGGCAAGATGAACAAGGGTGACTCGATCCTGAACTCGACCAAGGGCCGCAAAGAGCGCATCGGTCGGATGATGATGATGCACTCGAACAACCGCGAAGAGATCGATGAGGCCTTCGCAGGCGACATCATCGCGCTGGCGGGTCTGAAAGACACCACCACGGGCGACACCCTGTGTGACGCCAAGGACCCGGTGGTTCTGGAAACCATGACCTTCCCGGATCCGGTGATCGAGATCGCGGTCGAGCCGAAAACCAAGGCCGACCAGGAGAAGATGTCCCAGGGTCTGGCCCGTCTGGCCGCCGAAGACCCGTCCTTCCGCGTGGAAACCGACCTGGAATCGGGTCAGACCATCATGAAGGGCATGGGCGAACTTCACCTGGACATCCTGGTGGATCGCCTGAAGCGCGAATTCAAGGTCGAGGCCAACATCGGTGCGCCGCAGGTGGCCTACCGCGAGACCATCGGTCACGAGGTCGAGCACACCTACACCCACAAGAAACAGTCGGGTGGTTCGGGTCAGTTCGCCGAGGTGAAGATGATCATCGCGCCCACCGAGCCGGGCGAAGGCTATTCCTTCGAAAGCCGCATCGTCGGCGGGGCGATCCCCAAGGAATACATCCCCGGTGTCGAAAAAGGCATCAACTCGGTCATGGACAGCGGCCCTCTGGCTGGCTTCCCGGTGATCGACTTCAAGGTCGCGCTGATCGACGGTAAGTTCCACGACGTGGACTCCAGCGTTCTCGCCTTCGAAATCGCGGCACGGATGTGCATGCGTGAGGGGATGCGGAAAGCCGGTGCCAAACTGCTGGAACCGATCATGAAGGTCGAAGTGATCACGCCGGAAGAATACACCGGTGGCATCATCGGCGACCTGACGTCCCGTCGGGGCCAGGTGCAGGGTCAGGACACCCGCGGCAACGCGATCGCGATCGACGCCTTCGTGCCGCTGGCCAATATGTTCGGCTACATCAACACCCTGCGCTCCATGTCTTCGGGCCGCGCGCAGTTCACGATGCAGTTCGATCATTATGATCCGGTGCCGCAGAACATCAGCGACGAGATCCAGGCAAAATACGCCTGATCGGGACGGCGGGGTTAACCCCGCCCTACCACCCACCGTAGGGCGGGGCTCACCCCGCCGACCGTAAAAAAGATAGCAGGAGGCCATCATGGCAAAGGAAAAGTTTGACCGCAGCAAGCCGCACGTGAACATTGGCACGATCGGCCACGTTGACCACGGCAAGACGACGCTGACCGCGGCGATCACCAAGTATTTCGGTGATTTCAAGGCCTACGACCAGATCGACGGCGCGCCGGAAGAGAAAGCCCGCGGCATCACCATCTCGACCGCGCATGTGGAATACGAGACCGACAACCGCCACTACGCGCACGTCGACTGCCCCGGCCACGCCGACTATGTGAAGAACATGATCACCGGTGCCGCGCAGATGGACGGCGCGATCCTGGTGGTGAACGCGGCCGACGGCCCGATGCCCCAGACCCGCGAGCACATCCTGCTGGGCCGCCAGGTTGGCATCCCGAAGATGGTCGTGTTCATGAACAAGGTCGACCAGGTGGACGACGAGGAGCTGCTGGAGCTCGTGGAAATGGAAATCCGCGAACTGCTGGAAAGCTACGAATACCCGGGCGACGAGATCCCGATCATCGCCGGTTCGGCGCTGGCCGCGATGGAAGGCCGGGATCCGGAAATCGGCGAGAACAAGATCCGCGAACTGATGGCGGCCGTGGATGAGTACATCCCGACCCCAGACCGCGCCGTGGACCAGCCGTTCCTGATGCCGATCGAGGACGTGTTCTCGATCTCCGGCCGCGGCACCGTTGTTACGGGGCGTGTCGAGCGTGGCGTGATCAACGTTGGCGACAGCATCGAGATCGTCGGCATCCGCGACACCACCACCACCACCTGCACCGGTGTGGAAATGTTCCGCAAGCTGCTGGATCGCGGTGAAGCGGGCGACAACATCGGCGCGCTGCTGCGCGGCATCGACCGTGAGGGCGTGGAGCGCGGGCAGGTTCTCTGCAAGCCGGGTTCCGTGACCCCGCACACCAAGTTCGAAGCCGAGGCCTATATCCTGACCAAGGAAGAAGGCGGCCGTCACACGCCGTTCTTCGCGAACTACCGTCCGCAGTTCTACTTCCGCACCACCGATGTGACCGGCACCGTGACGCTGCCGGAAGGCACCGAGATGGTGATGCCGGGTGACAACCTGAAATTCGAGGTCGAGCTGATTGCCCCGATCGCGATGGAAGAAAAACTCCGCTTCGCCATCCGCGAAGGCGGCCGCACCGTCGGCGCCGGCGTGGTGTCGAAAATCATCGAGTAACAAGACCTTCGGGAATGACTGTGGGGCGCCCGATAATGGGCGCTCCACCTCTCTTTTCTGTGCCGCGAAAGGCGACAAGAATGCAAAGCCAAAACATTCGCATCCGGCTGAAGGCGTTTGACTATCGGGTTCTGGATGCCAGCACCCAGGAGATCGTCAATACCGCCAAACGGACGGGCGCAACCGTGCGCGGGCCGATCCCGCTGCCGAACAAGATCGAGAAATTCACCGTTCTGCGTGGTCCGCACGTGAACAAGAAATCCCGTGACCAGTTCGAGATCCGCACGCACAAACGCCTGCTCGACATTGTTGACCCGACCCCGCAGACCGTGGACGCGCTGATGAAGCTCGACCTCGCCGCCGGCGTTGACGTCGAAATCAAGGTTTGAGGAGGGCAGACATGATGCGCTCTGGCGTTATTGCGAAGAAGGTGGGCATGACCCGCCTGTTCATGGAGGACGGGAAGCAGATCCCCGTGACCGTTCTTCAACTCGACAACCTGCAGGTCGTTGACCAGCGGACCACTGAACGCGATGGCTACACCGCGGTTCAGCTGGGCGCCGGCACGGCCAAGGCCAAACGTGTAAGCCAGGCCATGCGCGGTCATTTCGCTGTTGCGAAAGTGGCCTCCAAGCGCAAGCTGGTGGAATTCCGCGTGGCCCCTGAAAACCTGATCGACGTGGGCGCCGAGATCTCGGCCGACCATTTCGTCGAAGGCCAGAAGGTCGATGTGTCCGGCACCTCGATCGGTAAAGGGTTCGCCGGTGCCATGAAGCGGCACAACTTCGGCGGCCTGCGGGCCTCGCACGGCGTGTCGATCTCGCACCGTTCGCACGGTTCGACCGGCCAGTGTCAGGATCCCGGCAAGGTGTTCAAAGGCAAGAAGATGGCCGGTCACATGGGTGCTGCCCGTGTCACCACCCAGAACCTGGAAGTGGTTCGGACCGATGCCGACCGTGGCCTGATCATGGTCAAGGGCGCGGTGCCGGGCTCGAAAGGCGGATGGGTCACCATCAAGGATGCCGTGAAGAAGAAACTGCCCGATGGCGTGCCGTTCCCGGCCGCTCTGAAGGTGGTGGAAGCTGCGGCGACCGAGGCACCGGCAGAAGCTCCGGCTGAAGCCCCTGAAGGAGGTGCGGAAGAATGAAAGCGCAAGTGATCAAGCTCGACGCTTCTGAAGCGGGCGATGTCGATCTGAACGACGACATCTTCGGCCTGGAGCCGCGCGCAGACATCCTGCAGCGTGTGGTTCGTTGGCAGCGCAACAAGGCGCAGGCCGGCACCCACAAGGTCAAGACCCGGTCCGAGACCAGCTACTCGACCAAGAAGATCTATCGCCAGAAGGGCACCGGCGGCGCACGCCACGGTGACCGTAACGCGCCGATCTTCCGCAAGGGTGGTATCTACAAGGGTCCGACCCCGCGCAGCCACGGCCACGATCTGCCGAAGAAGGTCCGCGCTCTGGGCCTGAAGCACGCCCTGTCGGCGAAGGCACAGTCGGGCAACCTGGTTGTGATCGAGGATGCGGCTCTGGACGCGGGCAAGACCAAGGCTCTGGCCACTGCGGTCAAGAACCTGGGCTGGAAACGCGCCCTGATCATCGATGGGGCAGAAGTGAACGCGAACTTCGCGCGCGCTGCGTCCAACATCGAAGGTCTGGACGTGCTGCCGTCGATGGGCGCCAATGTCTATGACATCCTGAAGCGTGACACCCTGGTGATCACGAAAGCGGGTGTCGAAGCGCTGGAGGCGCGCCTGAAATGAGCACCAAAGCCGAACTCTACGACGTGATCCGCAAGCCGATCGTCACCGAGAAAGCGACCATGGCCTCCGAGGCCAACGCGGTTGTCTTCGAAGTGGCTATCGACGCCAACAAGCCGATGATCAAGGAAGCCGTCGAGACCCTGTTCAACGTCAAGGTGAAGGCCGTCAACACGACCGTCACCAAGGGCAAGGTCAAGCGTTTTCGCGGCATGCTGGGCAAGCGCAAGGACGTCAAGAAAGCCTATGTGACGCTCGAAGAGGGCAACACCATCGACGTCTCCACCGGTCTGTGATCGGTGCCGGGGGTTGCCCCCCCGCCCTACGAAATCGGAAAGGCCCTCGCAGCGATGCGGGGGCTTTTCTTTTGCCCTCGGGGATTGTGGGGGTAGGGTGTCCCGAGACGGGGAAGGCAGGCCATGATCACCGAGGTAGAGGACTTTTTCACGCGCGGTTGCGGACGGTGTTCACGGTTCGATACGCCGGCGTGTTCCGCGCGCCTCTGGGTCGAGGGGCTAGGGCTTCTGCGGCAGATCTGTCTGGAGGCCGGGCTTGCGGAAACCGTCAAATGGGGGCATCCCTGCTATATGCACGCGGACCGCAACATCGCCCTGATGGGCGCGTTCCGGGACGATTTCCGGCTGACCTTCTTCAACGCCGCGCTGTTGCAGGATCCGGAAAGCATTCTGCGACGCCGGGGGCCGAATACCCAGACTCCCGACATGGTGATTTTTTCTTCCGCCGACGCGGTGCGCGACCGGGAAGACAGTCTGCGGGCGTATCTGGAGGAGGCCAAGGGCTATGCCGAGCGCGGCATCAGGGCGCCCAAGGTCGCGCGAACGCTGGAGTTGCCAGTGGAATTGGAAGATGCGCTGACGGAGGATCCAGAGATGGCAGAGGCGTTTTCAAGGCTGACACCGGGGCGGCAGCGCAGCTATGCCATTGCCCTGAATTCTGCCAAGAAGCCGGAAACCCGACTGGCCCGTATCGCCAAGTATCGCCCCGGGATTCTGGCAGGCAAGGGGGCCCTTGAACGCTGAGGTCAGGTTTTTCCGGACCCGCGCTTGACCCTCCCCTGAGGCTCCTTTAGAGGGAACCATCCAATCGGCCCCGGATTCGTCCGGGGCTGATGGTTTTTATGAATTCGGGCACCTTCGGGGGCCTTTAGACAGGGGCGCTTGCGTCCCGCCAACAACGGAAGACAGAAAGCATGGCACTCAAGTCGTACAAACCGACGACGCCTGGCCAGCGTGGGCTGGTTCTGATCGACCGTTCGGAGCTCTGGAAAGGGCGCCCGGTCAAATCCCTCACCGAGGGTCTGACCAAGTCGGGCGGCCGGAACAACACCGGACGGATCACCTCTCGCCGCCGTGGTGGTGGCGCGAAGCGTCTCTATCGCATCGTCGATTTCAAGCGTCGCAAATTCGACGTCGAAGGCGTTGTCACCCGGATCGAATACGACCCGAACCGGACCGCGTTCATCGCGCTGATCACCTATACCGACGGTGAGCAGGCCTATATCCTGGCGCCGCAGCGTCTGGCGATTGGCGACAAGGTTGTCTCCGCCGAGAAGGCCGATATCAAGCCGGGCAACGCGATGCCGTTCTCGGGGATGCCGATCGGTACCATCGTGCACAACATCGAACTGAAGCCGGGCAAGGGCGGTCAGATCGCACGCGCCGCGGGCACCTATGCCCAGTTCGTCGGTCGTGACGGTGGCTACGCCCAGATCCGCCTCAGCTCGGGCGAACTGCGCCTGGTGCGTCAGGAATGCATGGCCACCATCGGTGCCGTGTCGAACCCCGACAACTCCAACCAGAACTACGGCAAAGCCGGTCGTATGCGCCACAAGGGCAAGCGTCCGTCGGTCCGTGGTGTCGTCATGAACCCGATCGATCACCCCCATGGTGGTGGCGAGGGCCGGACTTCGGGTGGCCGTCACCCGGTGACCCCCTGGGGCAAGCCGACCAAGGGTGCCCGCACCCGTGACACCAACAAGGCGTCGCAGAAGCTTATCATCCGCTCGCGTCACGCCAAGAAGAAGGGCCGCTAACATATGGCACGCTCCGTTTGGAAAGGGCCTTTCGTTGACAGCTACGTGCTGAAGAAGGCCGAGAAAGTCCGCGAAAGCGGCAAGAACGAAGTCATCAAGATCTGGTCGCGTCGTTCGACCATTCTGCCCCAGTTCGTGGGTCTGACCTTCGCCGTCTACAACGGCAAGAAACACATTCCGGTTGCCGTGTCCGAGGACATGATCGGCCAGAAGTTCGGCGAATATTCTCCGACCCGGACCTATTATGGTCACGCGGCGGACAAGAAAGCGAAACGGAAGTAAGTCATGGGCAAGGCAAAGAACCCCCGCCGCGTGGCTGAAAACGAAGCAATGGCGAAAATCCGCATGCTTCGGACCAGCCCGCAGAAACTGAACCTGGTTGCGCAGATGATCCGTGGCAAGAAGGTCGAGAAGGCGCTGACCGATCTCACCTTCTCGAACAAGCGGATCGCCGGCGACGTGAAGAAATGTCTTCAGTCCGCCATCGCCAACGCCGAGAACAACCACAACCTGGACGTGGACGAGCTGGTCGTCGCCGAAGCCTATGTCGGCAAGAACCTGACCCTGAAGCGCGGTCGCCCGCGTGCCCGGGGCCGGTTCGGCAAGATCATCAAGCCGTTCTCGGAACTGACCATCAAGGTCCGCCAGATCGAGGAGCAAGCCTAATGGGTAACAAAGTCAATCCCGTCGGCATGCGTCTGCAGGTCAACCGGACCTGGGACAGCCGTTGGTACGCCGACAGCAAAGATTTCGGCGACATGCTGCTGGAAGATGTGAAGATTCGCGAATTCATCTTCACGGAATGCAAGCAGGCCGGCATCAGCCGCATCATCATCGAGCGTCCGCACAAGAAGTGCCGCGTGACCATTCACTCGGCGCGTCCGGGTGTGATCATCGGCAAGAAAGGCGCGGACATCGAGCAGCTTCGCAAGAAGCTGGCCAAGATGACCGACAGCGAAGTGCACCTGAACATCGTCGAGGTTCGCAAGCCGGAGCTGGACGCACGTCTGGTCGCCGAGAACGTCGCGCAGCAGCTGGAGCGCCGGGTGTCTTTCCGCCGCGCCATGAAGCGCGCCGTGCAGAACTCGATGCGGATGGGCGCCCTGGGCATCCGTCTGAATGTCGCCGGCCGTCTGGGCGGTGCCGAGATCGCGCGGACCGAATGGTATCGTGAAGGCCGCGTGCCGTTGCACACCCTGCGGGCCGACGTCGACTATGCACTGGTCGAAGCCGTCACGCCGTATGGCATCATCGGCATCAAGTGCTGGATCTTCAAAGGCGAGATCATGGAACATGATCCTCAGGCGCGTGACCGCAAAGCGGCCGAGCTTCAGGATGGTCCGGCCCCCCGTGGCGCTGGCGGCGGTGGCCGTCGCGACCGCGACCGCTAAGGAGAGCGACAAATGCTTCAGCCAAAGCGTACAAAATTCCGCAAGCAGCACAAAGGCCGTATCCACGGTCAAGCCAAGGGCGGTTCGGACCTCGCGTTCGGAACATTCGGCCTGAAGGCCCTGCAGCCGGAGCGTGTTACCGCACGTCAGATCGAAGCCGCGCGCCGTGCCATGACGCGTCAGATGAAGCGTCAGGGCCGTGTCTGGATCCGCATCTTCCCGGATGTGGCCGTGACCTCCAAACCCACCGAAGTCCGGATGGGTAAGGGTAAGGGTTCGGTCGACTTCTGGGCAGCCAAGGTCAAGCCGGGTCGGATCATGTTCGAGATCGACGGCGTCAGCGAAGCCGTCGCCCGCGAGGCCCTGCGCCTTGCGGCGATGAAGCTGCCGATCAAGACCCGCGTGGTGGTCCGCGAGGACTGGTAGGCGGCGACGGGTTCAACCCCGCCCCGAAATTGACCCCTGTCGAGTGATCGGCGGGGGTCTTTTCGTTGGGCCTGTGCGCGGGCTACATTCCAGCATTTCGATGTTTTAATCCTCCGGATTTCAGCCTAGGCTCTGCCCGATCAGAAGGAGCCGAGGCATGAATCATCCGACCAAGGGAACCGCGCGCGGAATATGCCGCGTCATGGCCGTCGCGCTGGCGGGGCTCACCTTGATGGCCGTACCCGCAGCCGCCCAGATGGGGCAGGGCGGGCACATGATGCAGCACCATGGCGCCGATGGCACCGGCCACGACATGCGCCTGATGCCCGGCCTGCGCGGCGACAACGCGACACTGCGAGAAAGCGCGGAACTGCAGGTTCTGTTTCACCACTTCGATGCGCTCAGCCGCGAGGTGGACAACTTGCCCGATGGCATCCGCACCGTGACCCGCGCTTCGGATCCCATGGTGGCCGAGGCGCTGATAAGCCATGTGGTCGGCATGATCGGGCGGGTGGACGCCGGGGACGATCCACAGATCTATATCCAGAGCCCGACCCTGGACATCTTCTTTCTGCGCGGCGACAGCATCACCTCGACCATCGAGACGACCGAGGACGGGGTCGTGGTGATCCAGACCTCCGCCAATCCCGAGGTGGTCGCCGCCCTGCAGACCCATGCGGGCGAGGTCACGCGCATGGCGGAGGAGGGGATGCACGCCGTCCACATGATGATGATGGAGCGGGCGCAAAACTGACCGGTGATCAGGGTCTGAGGACCTTGCCGGAGCAAGGCTTGGGCGTGCGCGGCCGGGCTGGTATCAAGGTCATTCCAACGTCAATATATACGGCATCGCGCGCATGACCAATCCCCTGAAAGCCCCGCCAACGCCCGAGGATGCCGGGGCACATGCCCATCCGTGGAAGATCTCGGATGTGGTCCTGTTTCCCCTGCTGGCCATGGGCCTTGTCCTTGAATGGGTCTGGCCCACCACGCTCTATCTCTGGCGCCCTATCGGGGGACTACTTGGGGTTGCGCTGTTCCTGTTCGGGTTCTGGCTGATCAGCCGGGCCAAGACCGAGTTGGACAAGGCGCACCAGCCGTCTCTGCCCGGCACGGCAACGACACAGCTTGTCACCACCGGTCCCTTCGCCTGGTCGCGCAATCCGAACTATCTGGGGGCGGCGCTGGCCGGGATCGGCGGGGCGCTGGCGCTGGATTCCGCCTGGCTCGTGGCTGCGACCCTGCTGGCCTGTGCCATTCTCGAGGTCTGGATGATCCGGCCCGAGGAACGCTATCTTGCCGAACGGTTTGCAGAGGAATACCAAGACTACCGACGCCGGACCCGGCGCTGGTTGTGACGACCGGCGGCGGCGCGGCCACAGGAGATCATCCCATGCCCACCATCGAGTCGCTGTTTGTCACCCGCCTGTATCGCGCCGCCCTGGCGGAGTTCGGCACGCCCGTCGATCCGGCCGAGCTGGAGTCCTCCTGCATGGTCATCGCGCAGGATGACGAAGCCGGGCAGGACTGGTGCGAGGAGAACGGCTATCCCGGCTACACCTCCTATGCCTCGCTGACCGATCTGCCGTGGCGGTTCCCGATCTTTGCCGATGTGGTGGCCGCGCTGGACCTTCATGTCGCGGAATTCGCAAAGGATCTGGAGTTCGATCTGGACGGCCGCGCGCTGAAGCTGGAGGACATCTGGATCAACATCCTGCCCGAGGGCGGCATGCATGCCTCGCACATCCATCCGCATTCGGTGATCTCGGGCACCACCTATGTGGCAATGCCCGAAGGCGCCAGCGCGCTGAAGCTGGAAGACCCCCGGTCGGCCCGCATGATGGCCGCGCCCGCGCGCCAGAAGGCCGCCCGGCGCGACTTGCAGACCTTCGTCTACCCCAAGCCCAGGGTCGGCGACGTGCTGCTGTGGGAAAGCTGGCTGCGCCACGAGGTGCCGATGAACATGGCCGAAGACGAACGCATCAGCGTGAGCTTCAACTACGGGTGGGAATAGGGCACAAATTCCCCGTTGGATTGCCCGGACGCGGTCACACCGGCTGTTTTCCACATTCTCCCTTGCCACCAAAGCCCCGGTCTTGTAGGCAGCGCCATCTCACGGATTCCCGCTTGCGGGATTCGTGGTTATTGCCATTCAACCACCGGGCTTCGGGTGACCCTGAACCAACCGTCAGGGGCTTGCTGGTGTATTGAGAAAGGAACGGCGCATGAACGCCACTGAACTGCGTGACAAGACGCCCGATCAGCTCCGTGACGAGCTGGCCGCGCTGAAAAAGGAGGCCTTCAACCTCCGCTTCCAGAGCGCCACGGGTGCCATGGAAAACACCGCGCGTACCCGCGTTGTCCGTCGTGACATCGCGCGTGTGATGACTGTGTTGAACGAAAAAGCCGCTGCTGCAGCCGCCGAATAAGGAGCCTTAGACATGCCCAAGCGTATCCTGTCCGGCACTGTGACCAGCGCCAAGAACGACCAGACCGTCACCGTATCGGTGGAGCGTCGGTTCAAGCACCCGGTTCTTCAGAAAACCATCCGGAAATCGAAGAAGTACCGGGCCCATGACGAGGCCAACACGTTCAAGGAAGGCGATTTCGTTCGCATCCAGGAATGTGCGCCGAAGTCGAAGACCAAACGCTGGGAGGTCGTGACCGCTTAAGGTCGCGCCAACCGGTTTCATCGAAACCCTGGGACCTATGTCTGTAAAGCGGTCCCAAAGGTCGGGAGTATCCCATGATCCAGATGCAGACAAATCTGGATGTTGCTGACAACTCTGGCGCTCGCCGAGTTCAGTGCATCAAGGTTTTGGGCGGATCCAAACGGAAATATGCCTCCGTGGGCGACATCATCGTGGTGTCGGTCAAGGAAGCCATTCCGCGTGGCCGCGTCAAGAAAGGCGACGTTCGCAAGGCTGTCGTCGTGCGCACCGCCAAGGAAGTTCGCCGTGAAGACGGCACCGCCATTCGCTTCGATCGCAACGCTGCTGTTATCCTGAACAACAACAACGAGCCGATCGGCACCCGGATCTTCGGACCGGTGGTGCGCGAACTGCGCGCGAAGAACTTCATGAAAATCATCTCGCTTGCTCCGGAGGTGCTGTGATGGCTGCCAAACTCCGCAAGGGTGACAAGGTCCGCGTTCTGGCGGGCAAGGACAAGGGCCGCGATGGCGAGATCCAGTCCGTCGATCCGAAAGCCGGCAAGGCTGTCGTGGAAGGCGTGAACATGGCCATCCGCCACACCAAGCAGTCGCAGAACGCAAAGGGCGGTCGTGTGCCGAAGGCCATGCCGATCGAGCTGAGCAACCTGGCTCTGCTGGACGCCAACGGCAAACCGACCCGCGTCGGCTTCCGTGTCGAAGACGGCAAGAAAGTGCGTTTCGCCAAGACCACCGGGGAGGCCGTGTGATGCTGGATACCGCAGACTACACCCCGCGCCTGAAGTCCCTGTACCGGGAAACGATCCGCGCCGCGCTGAAGGAAGAATTCTCGTACAAGAACGAGATGATGATCCCGAAGCTGGAAAAGATCGTCCTGAACATGGGTGTCGGCAAAGCCGTGCAGGATACCAAGAAGGTGAAATCGGCCCAGGCCGACCTGACCCTGATTGCCGGTCAGCACGCCGTCGTGACCCGCGCCAAGAAATCGGTGGCAAGCTTCCGCGTTCGCGAAGACATGCCGCTGGGAACCAAGGTGACCCTGCGTGGTGACCGGATGTATGAATTCCTCGACCGTCTGATCACCATCGCGCTGCCGCGCGTGCGTGACTTCCGGGGTGTGAAAACGACGTCGTTCGACGGCCGTGGCAACTATGCCATGGGCCTGAAAGAACACATCGTGTTCCCCGAGATCGAATACGACAAGGTCGATGAAGTCCGCGGCATGGACATCATCATCTGCACCAACGCATCCACCGACGCGGAAGCCAAGGCGCTGTTGAAAGCTTTCAACATGCCCTTCACAAGCTGAGCCGCGGGAGAGATCACGACATGGCAAAAAAATCGATGATTGCTCGCGAAGTGAAGCGTCAGAAGCTGGTGGAGAAATACGCCGCCAAACGCGCTGAACTGAAAGAGATCGCAGCCGACGAGAACCTGCCGATGGAGGAGCGCTTCAAGGCGCGTCTGAAATTGGCAAAGCTGCCGCGGAATTCCTCGGCAACCCGTCTTCACAACCGGTGTCAGCTGACCGGCCGTCCCCACGCTTACTACCGTAAGCTGAAGGTCAGCCGTATCAAGCTGCGGGAACTTGGCTCGAACGGCCAGATCCCCGGTATGGTCAAATCGAGCTGGTAAGGAGCGTATATAATGAACGATCCTCTCGGTGATATGCTGACCCGTATCCGCAACGCACAACTGCGTGGCAAGTCCACCGTGACTTCGCCCGCGTCCAAGCTGCGTTGCTGGGTGCTGGATGTTCTGGCCGACGAAGGCTACATCCGCGGCTATGAGAAAACCACGGATCTCAACGGCCACCCGGCCATTGAAATCAGCCTGAAATACTTCGACGGCACCCCGGTCATCCGCGATCTCAAGCGCGTGTCGACCCCTGGCCGCCGCGTCTATGCCGCTTCGCAAAACCTGCCTCAGGTCAAGCAAGGCCTGGGCGTTTCCATCGTCTCCACACCCAAGGGTGTGATGTCGGATGCAGCTGCACGCTCTGCCAATGTTGGCGGCGAAGTGCTCTGCACCGTATTCTAGGGAGGTCCGGAAATGTCTCGTATTGGCAAGAAACCGGTCGACATTCCTTCGGGCGTAACCGCGAACGTGTCGGGTCAGACCATTGAAGTGAAGGGCGCGAAAGTGACCCGCAGCTTCACCGCGTCCGACGACGTTTCGGTGGCCGTGGAAGACAACACCATCGTGATCACCCCGCGTGGCACGTCCAAGCGGGCGCGTCAGCAGTGGGGCATGTCCCGCACCATGATCCAGAACCTCGTGACCGGTGTCACCACCGGGTTCAAGAAGGAGCTGGAGATCAACGGTGTGGGTTACCGGGCACAGATCCAGGGGAACACCCTGAAACTGGCGCTTGGCTACAGCCACGATGTCGACTTCGCGATCCCCGAAGGCATCACGGTCACCTGCCCCAAGCAGACCCAGATCGTGGTCGAAGGGACCGATGAACAGCTCGTTGGCCAGGTTGCGGCGAATATCCGCGAATGGCGTGCTCCGGAGCCCTACAAGGGCAAGGGCATCAAATACAAAGACGAGTTCATCTTCCGTAAGGAAGGCAAGAAGAAGTAAGGACGCGAGAAATGGCAAACAGCAAAAGGGAACTGTTCCTGAAGCGCCGTCTGCGCGTTCGGAACAAGCTTCGCAAGATGAACTCGGGGCGCGTGCGCCTGAGCGTTCATCGTTCGAACAAGAACATCAGCGTCCAGCTGATCGACGACGTGAAGGGTGTCACCCTGGCCTCGGCCTCGTCGCTCGAGAAAGATCTGGGCATCACCGGCAAGAACAATGTCGAGGCCGCCGCGAAAGTGGGCACCGCGATTGCCGAACGTGCCAAGGCAGCTGGTGTCGAAGAATGTTACTTCGACCGTGGCGGCTTCCTCTTTCACGGCAAGGTGAAGGCTCTGGCCGACGCTGCGCGTGAAGGCGGACTGAAGTTCTGAGGAGACGATAGATGGCAAGAGAAGATAACCGCCGGGGTGGTCGCGATCGCGACGAAAATCCGGAATTCGCCGATCGTCTCGTGGCGATCAACCGGGTCTCGAAGACCGTCAAGGGTGGTAAGCGTTTTGGCTTCGCCGCACTTGTGGTCGTCGGCGATCAGAAGGGCCGTGTCGGGTTTGGCAAGGGCAAGGCGAAAGAGGTCCCCGAGGCCATTCGCAAGGCCACCGAGCAAGCCAAGCGCAACCTCATCCGTGTGCCGCTGAAAGAAGGCCGCACGCTGCACCATGACGTCCACGGGCGTCACGGGGCAGGCCGGGTGACCATGCGCACGGCACCGACCGGGACCGGCATCATCGCCGGTGGTCCGATGCGCGCCGTGTTCGAGATGTTGGGTGTTCATGACGTGGTGGCGAAATCCATCGGGTCGCAGAACCCCTACAACATGATCCGCGCAACGCTGGACGGGCTTCAGAGCGAATCCAGCCCGCGTATGGTGGCGCAGCGCCGTGGCAAGAAGGTTGCCGATATCCTGCCCAAGCGGGATGACGCACCGGCGGCCGATGCGCCCGCCGAAGCGGCAGAAGCCTGAGGAGACTGACCCATGGCGAAAACCATTGTTGTAAAGCAGATCGGTTCGCCGATCCGTCGCCCCGCCAAGCAGCGTGAAACGCTGATCGGCCTGGGCCTGAACAAGATGCACAAGACCCGCGAGCTGGAGGACACCCCTTCCGTGCGCGGCATGGTCAACAAGATCCCGCATCTGGTAGAGATCATCGAAGAACGGGACTGATCCCGATTTTCTGATAGATTGAAGGCGTCCCGCGAAAGTGGGGCGCCTTTTTTCGTTGTGCAGTTGCTGGAGTGACCAGATGTTCTTTCCCCAAAACCCCCTGTTCGGCGCGATGGAGACATGGCAGCGGGCCAATCTGGCCTATGCCGAGATGATGATGGCGGCGAACCTCGTGATCCTGAGCAGGACGACCCGGATGATGCTGGGCGTGATGTCTCCGCAGGAAGCCGCGCGGATGGCGTTCGAAAAACCCGCAGCCTTTGCCAAGTCGATGGAAATGGCGGCACGGGCACAGGCCGCAGGGCAGGGCCATGCGGCGATGGCGCTGGCCGCGGTCAGGCCGATCCGCACCAAGACCTGCGCCAATGCGCGGCGGCTGTCGCGGCCCCGTCGCTGAAAGCCGTCGCGATCAACTGGGCTGGCGCAGCCACAGCAGGACCGCAAGGACCACCAGAAGGCTCAGCCAGATCACCCCGTTGATGACGCTGTGCCGCTTGGCGCGTTTCTTTTCGTACCAGCGCCGGGGGGTGATGCCGCGTGTCAGCATCACCGCCTGCGCCGACAGGTTGATGCAGACGACGTTCATCAGCAGCATCACACCGGCCTCCAGCGCGTGGTAGCCTTGGGAAAAGCCCAGAAACAGGCCGATTGCCGTGGCCGGCGGCAGCAGCGCCACCGCAACCATCACCCCGACCAGCGCGGAGGACACCCCGGTCACGAGGCTCAGCGCGGCGGCCGCCCCCGAGGCCAGGGCAATCGCCAGCCCGTCAAAGCCGATGTCGGTGCGGCTGAGCAATTCGTCCGCCTCCGAGATCGGCATGATCAACCCGATCATGAAACCAAGTGCGATGCTCAGCACCGTGCCGATCACCAGCGCCGCTGCCGAGCGCAGGATCAGCTTGCCGTCGCCAAGCGCGACCCCGACCGACAGCGCCAGATTGGGCCCCAGCAGCGGCGCGATCACCATGGCGCCCAGAACCACAGGCACGTTGTCCTCCAGCATCCCGAAGGCCGCCACCACGGTCGAAAGCAGGACGAAGACCAGATAGGCGCGGTCGATCCGCCCCTGCCTTTCCACCTGTTCATAGATCTCTTCCCGCGACAGCCCGCCGGGAAGCTTCATCGCCTTTTCGGCCTCTTCCTCGGGGTCGGGCTCGGCGTCCTCTTCTTCCTCCTCCTTGCGTGGCAGAGAGGTGTCGACCGGTATGATGGCAAGGCGCCAGTCATCCTGGCTGTCAAGCTCGCTCTGGATGGCGTCCAGCAGGTTCTGGCGGCAGTCGTCATCGGCCAGGATGTGCAGGGTCCAGCGGGACGTGTCGTCGGAATCCTCGCGATGTTTCATCACCGCGCCGTCGCAGATGTCCTTGGCGGTGGCGAAGATCTTGTCGCAGGCGGCGTCGGGAAGGCTGAGGATGATCAGGCGCATCCTTCCTTGATACGGCAGGGGGCCGGTCTGCCAAGTCCAAAATGCGGGGGCCGGGCACGCGCGAACGGCCTTGATCCCGCCCGGCAACAGCCCTATACGCACCCGGTGGTTCCTGAGGGGCCCGACTCAAGCAACAAGAAATGCCGTGGCTGGCCCCGTTTTCGCTTCGGGGGCTACATCCGGCAAGGAGAAGCGACATGAAACTGAACGAACTGCGCGACAACGAAGGCGCCGTCAAGAAATCCAAGCGCATCGGCCGCGGCCCGGGGTCGGGCAAAGGCAAGATGGGTGGCCGTGGTATCAAGGGCCAGAAATCGCGTTCGGGTGTGGCCATCAATGGCTACGAAGGCGGCCAGATGCCGCTGTACCAACGCCTGCCGAAGCGCGGCTTCAACAAGCCCAACCGCAAAAAATTCGCGGTCATCAATCTCGGCATCCTGCAGAAATTCATCGAAGCCGGGAAACTGGACGTGGCCAATCCTGTGGACGAAGACGCGCTGGTCGCTTCGGGCCTGGTGCGCCGCAAGCTGGACGGCGTCCGGGTGCTGGCCAAGGGTGAAATCACCTCGGCCATCAACCTGACCGTGACCGGCGCGTCGCAAGCCGCCGTCGACGCGGTGGCCGCGGCCGGTGGTTCGCTGACTGTCGCAGCTCCGGCGGCCGCCGAGTAAGTGGTTGTGGGCGGCGTCCAAGCCGCTTACATCCTCTCAAAGGTTTTCAGCGCCGCCGACCGGAAACCCGGTTCGGCGGCGCCCGCATGAAAGAGACACCACATGGCATCAGCAGCGGAACAGATGGCCGCGAACATGAGCTGGGGCGCCTTCGGCAAGGCGACCGAGCTGAGGCAGCGCATCCTCTTCACCCTGGGACTACTGATCGTCTACCGCCTGGGCACCTATATTCCGGTGCCGGGCATCGACGGCGGCGAATTGCGGGCCTTCATGGAGCAGGCCTCCGCCGGCATCGGTGGCATCCTGAACATGTTCACGGGCGGCGCCATCAGCCGGATGGGCATCTTCGCCCTGGGCATCATGCCCTATATCTCGGCCTCGATCATTATTCAGCTTCTGGCCTCCATGTGGGCGCCGCTGGAGCAGTTGAAGAAAGAAGGCGAGCAGGGCCGCAAGAAAATCAACCAGTACACCCGGTATGGTACCGTGGCGCTGGCGCTGTTCCAGTCCTATGGCCTGGCGGTCAGCCTTGAATCCGGCGGCCTTGCCCATGATCCGGGCTGGTTCTTCCGCATCGCCTGCATGATCACGCTGGTCGGAGGCACCATGTTCCTGATGTGGCTGGGCGAGCAGATCACCCAGCGTGGCATCGGCAACGGCATTTCGCTGATCATCTTCGTCGGCATCATCGCCGAGGTTCCCGCCGCCCTGGCGCAGTTCCTGGCCTCGGGCCGCTCGGGTGCGATCAGCCCGGCTGTCATCATTGCGGTGATCGTCATCATGATGCTGACCATCGGCTTCGTGGTGTTCATGGAGCGCGCGCTGCGCAAGATCCACATCCAGTACCCGCGCCGTCAGGTCGGCATGAAGGTCTATGACGGCGGCTCGTCGCATCTGCCGATCAAGGTGAACCCGGCGGGCGTGATCCCGGCGATCTTCGCCAGTTCGCTGCTGCTGCTGCCGACGACGCTGGCCACCTTCTCGGGCAATTCGACCAGCCCGGTGATGTCGACGATCCTGGCTTATTTCGGCCCCGGTCAGCCGCTGTACCTGCTGTTCATGGTCGGCATGGTGGTGTTCTTCACTTATTTCTACACCCACAACGTGGCCTTCAAGGTCGAAGACGTGGCGGACAACCTGAAGAACCAGAACGGTTTCGTGCCGGGCATCCGTCCGGGCAAGCGCACCGCCGAGTACCTGGAATACGTGGTCAACCGCGTGCTGGTGCTGGGCGCCTCATATCTGGCCCTGGTCGTGCTGCTGCCCGAGATCATGCGCTCGCAACTAGCGATCCCGTTCTACTTCGGCGGCACCTCGGTGCTGATCGTCGTGTCGGTCACCATGGACACGATCCAGCAGGTGCAGTCGCATCTTCTGGCGCACCAATACGAGGGGCTGATCGAGAAATCGCAGCTTCGCGGCAAGAAGCGCAAGAAGGGCCCGTCCCGGCGCTAACATAGCCCTGCAAGCCGGTTGATGCTTGCCTGAGACCCCCAAAGGCCCTTTTACTGGTGGCATACGCACCGGTGAAAGGGCCTTTGTCATGAAACGAGTATTCACAACCCATCTGCCGCTGGCGGCAGCCTCGGCACTGGCCATGGGCGTGGCCTCGCCGGTGATGGCCGAACTGGAATACACCAACGGCACCGGCGGCAGCGCGCGGGTCTACGGCCAGTTGACCCCGGCCTGGCTGAACGTTGACGACGGCAAGGACACGGACGGCAACCTTGTCGACAACTCGCGCTCAAACTCGCGGGCGGGCATCTGGCTCAATCAGGAATTCGACAACGGACAGGAACTGCAGTTCAATTTCGAAGCGGCACTGGGCGCCCCGCAAAGCTCCAAGTTCAGTCAGGATTTCCAGCCCGATTGGGATTGGCAACGGACGGACATCCGGAAGCTGGAATTCATCTATAGCGGCAGTTTCGGCACCGTGTTCTTCGGCCAGGGCTCGATGGCGTCGGACAACACGACCACCCTCGATCTGTCGGCGACCACCCTTGCCAGCACGGTGACGGTGCCCGATGCCGCCGGGGGCTACTTCTTCCGCCAGAAGGACGGCACCCTGTCCAGCGTCGCCGTCAGCAACGTCTTCAAGGACTATGACGGTGGCCGCAAGGCGCGCATCCGCTATGACACCCCAAGGTTCGGCGGAACCGAGCCCGGCAAGGGGATCAGCATCGGGGCCTCCTACGGGAAGGACCTGCTGAGTTCCAGCGACGATGCCGAGTATTACGACATCGGCCTGAACTACAGCGACACCATCAATTCGATCACCGTGAGAGCCGGTTTGAGCTATGCCTGGAAGGACGACGATGGTACCACCGAGCGCTACGGCGGGTCGATCTCGGCGCTCAGCGATGTCAACGGGCTGAACGGCACCCTGTCCTTTGGCGGCGATCCGGATGGCGGCCAGTTCGGCTATATCAAGCTGGGCTGGATCGCCAGCTTCTGGAGCCTCGGCGACACCGCGTTCTCGGCGGACTACTACTCGGGCAGCGATATTGCCGGGTCGGACGGCACCTCCACCGCGGCCGGTTTGCAGGTGGCGCAGTATTTCGACGACACCAACCTGTCGATCTACTTCGGCTACAACCGCCTGACCTATGACGACAAGACCGCTTCCTATGATGACATGGACGTGATCCTGACCGGCCTGCAGTGGAAATTCTGACCCCCTGGGGGCTGGATCGCCGCGCCAAGGGGCGCTAGACTGATCCCCGGAACGGCCAATGTGCCGTCCGGGGAGGAATTGCCGCGAAAGCGGCTTGACCTGTTTGCAAATTCGCAATACCCGATGCTCTCTCGTCACAGAACCGATTCCGTGACCGCGATTTCCGCGCGTGGAATGGTTCCGTGTTAAATGGCTGCGGCCGGGTCCTTGCCCGGCCAATGTTGTGAAAAAAGGTTCTGGAGCTACGGAACCGCAACGGAAAAGGAACGACCACTTGGCACGTATTGCCGGCGTCAACATCCCGACCAACAAACGGGTGCCCATCGCCCTCACTTACATCCACGGTATCGGCCCCGCAGCGGCGGCCCAGATCTGTGAAGCCGCCGGCATCGCGACCGAGCGCCGCTTCAACGAACTGTCGGATTCCGAGGTTGTGGCGATCCGCGAACAGATCGACGCCAATTTCACCGTCGAAGGTGACCTGCGCCGCGAAGTGCAGATGAACATCAAGCGTCTGATGGACCTGGGCTGCTATCGCGGCCTGCGCCATCGCCGCAACCTGCCCGTGCGCGGTCAGCGCACCCACACCAACGCGCGTACCCGCAAGGGCCCCGCGAAGCCGATCGCCGGCAAGAAGAAGTAAGAGGGGGCAGGACAAATGGCACGCGATACAAAAGCACGTGGCGGCAAGCGCAAAGAGCGGAAGAATATTGCCGCTGGCGTCGCACATGTGAATTCGACCTTCAACAACACCAAGATCCTGATCTCGGACGTGCAGGGCAATGCGATCGCATGGTCGTCGGCTGGCACCATGGGGTTCAAGGGCTCGCGGAAATCGACGCCCTATGCAGCACAGCTTGCTGCGGAAGACGCCGGCAAGAAGGCCCAGGAACACGGCGTCAAGACGCTGGAAGTCGAAGTTCAGGGGCCCGGTTCGGGCCGCGAATCGGCGCTGCGCGCACTGGCCGCGGTTGGCTTCAACATCACCTCGATCCGTGATGTGACCCCGATTGCCCACAACGGCTGCCGTCCGCCGAAGCGCCGCCGCGTCTGATCCAGACCAAAATTGGTCGGGCTGCGTCCTTGGGCGCGGCCCGGCTTTGTCATTTTACCTCGGGTGTTTCTGACTTTGGTCATCGGTCGGGAACGAGCATGGAGGCGACAGGCATGATCCAGAAGAATTGGCAAGAACTCATCAAGCCCACTCAGCTTGACGTAAAGCCGGGGAACGACCCGGCGCGTCAGGCAACGGTGGTTGCAGAACCGCTGGAGCGGGGCTTTGGTCTGACAATGGGCAACGCCCTGCGTCGCGTATTGATGTCTTCGCTGCAAGGCGCGGCCATCACCAGCGTTCAGATCGACAACGTGCTGCACGAGTTCTCTTCGGTCGCCGGGGTGCGTGAAGACGTGACCGACATCGTTCTGAACCTCAAGGGCGTCGCCCTGCGCATGGACAACGAAGGCCCCAAGCGGCTTTCGATTTCGGCCAAGGGGCCGGGCGTGGTCACCGCGGGCGATATTTCCGAAACCGCAGGCGTCGAGGTTCTGAACAAGGATCACGTCATCTGCCACCTCGACGATGGCGCCGATCTGTTCATGGAACTGATCGTCAACACCGGCAAGGGTTATGTCTCGGCGGACAAGAACCGTCCTGAGGATGCGCCCATCGGCCTGATCCCGATCGACGCGATCTATTCGCCGGTCCGCAAGGTCAGCTACGACGTGCAGCCCACCCGCGAGGGCCAGGTGCTGGACTATGACAAGCTGACCCTGAAGCTGGAAACCGACGGCTCGGTCACCCCCGATGACGCCGTGGCCTATGCCGCGCGCATCCTTCAGGACCAGCTGCAGATCTTCGTCAACTTCGACGAGCCGGAGCCCGCGCGTTCGGAAGCCGACGACGACGGTCTGGAGTTCAACCCGCTGCTGCTGAAGAAGGTCGACGAGCTGGAGCTCTCGGTCCGTTCGGCAAACTGCCTGAAGAACGACAACATCGTCTACATCGGCGATCTGATCCAGAAGACCGAAGCCGAAATGCTGCGCACCCCGAACTTCGGCCGCAAGTCGCTGAACGAGATCAAGGAAGTGCTCTCGGGCATGGGTCTGCACCTGGGCATGGATGTCGAGGACTGGCCGCCGGAGAACATCGAAGATCTGGCCAAGAAGTTCGAAGACCAGTTTTAAGGTGGCGGCGGGGGCAACCCCGCCCCGCCAAATGCCCGGACAGCCGGGGAATACTCGGGCCCACGCCCCAAGGTGAGCGGTTGACACGCATCAGCCGCCTGACAAAGCAAAACACGCAAGACAAGGATAGATACCATGCGTCACGCCCGCGGATACCGCCGCCTGAACCGTACTCACGAGCACCGCAAGGCGCTCTTTGCCAACATGGCCGGCTCGCTGATCGAGCACGAGCAGATCAAGACCACGCTGCCGAAAGCCAAGGAACTGCGCCCGATCATCGAAAAGCTGATCACCCTGGGCAAGCGCGGCGATCTGCACGCGCGTCGCCAGGCCGGATCGCAGCTCAAGCAGGACGCCTATGTGGCGAAACTGTTCGACGTTCTGGGTCCGCGCTACAAGGATCGTCAGGGCGGCTACGTCCGGGTTCTGAAAGCCGGTTTCCGCTATGGTGACATGGCGCCGATGGCGATCATCGAATTCGTCGATCGTGACCCGGACGCCAAGGGCGCCGGCGACAAGGCCCGCGTTGCCGCGGAAGAAGACGCCGCGGACTAATCCCGGCCCTTTCGACAGTTCGAAGCCCCGCCTCTGGTGGGGCTTTTTTCTTGGCCGGACAGGACTACAGTGGCGCCATGGCTCAGGCAGGATACTCAGGAAAACCCTTGTACAGGAAGCTGGGCTTCAAGCCGGGTTTCCGCGTCGGTCTGGTGGCCGCACCGGACCACTACGGCGACCTTCTGGCGGGCGTCGAAGGGGTGACCTTTGAAGAGTCGCGCGCGTGCGATCTCGACGCGATCCACCTGTTTCTGACCGGTCCCGACGACATCGCCCAGACCATCGCCGAAGCCCTGCCGCGCCTGCGGGCGGGCGGGATGCTTTGGGTCTCCTGGGCCAAGAAATCCTCGCCACTGCACGGGGGATCACCGAAGACGACCTTCGCACGGCGGTGTTGCCGATGGGCTGGGTCGATGTGAAGGTTTGCGCGGTGGATGCGGATTGGTCGGCGCTGAAGTTCCTCAAGCGGAAAGGCTGAGCCATGGTTGACCTGTTTTCCAGTGGCGCCCCGGACGCGCCTGACACCGGCCTGCGCCCGCTGGCCGACCGGCTGCGCCCGGCGGCCCTGGCCGAGGTTGTGGGGCAAGAGGGGGTTCTGGGCCCCGACGCGCCGCTGGGCGCGATGCTGGCCTCCGGGCGGCTGGGCTCGTTGATCCTCTGGGGGCCGCCGGGGGTGGGCAAGACAACCATCGCGCGGCTGCTGGCCCACGAGACCGACATGAGTTTCGTGCAGATCAGCGCCATCTTCTCGGGCGTGCAAGAGTTGAAAAAGGTCTTCGAGGCCGCCAAGCTGCGCCGTGGTAACGGGCAGGGGACGCTGCTGTTCGTGGACGAGATCCACCGCTTCAACAAGGCACAGCAGGACAGTTTTCTGCCGCACATGGAAGACGGCACCATCCTGCTGGTGGGCGCGACCACGGAAAACCCCTCGTTCGAATTGAACGCAGCACTGCTGTCGCGGGCGCAGGTGGTGGTGCTGATGCGGCTGGAAGCCCCGGCGCTGGAGGCCTTGCTGGTGCGCGCCGAAGAGGTCGAAGGCCAGCCCCTGCCGCTGACCGAGGCCGCCCGCGCCGCGCTGGTCGAGATGGCCGATGGCGACGGGCGGGCGATGCTGAACCTTGCCGAAACCGTGCTCAGCTGGAAGCTGAAGACGCCGATCGATCCCAAGGCGCTGTCGGCGCGGCTGGCCCGGCGGGCGGCGCAATATGACAAATCCGGCGACGCCCATTACAACCTGATCTCGGCGCTGCACAAATCGGTGCGCGGGTCGGATCCCGACGCCGCATTGTATTGGCTGGCGCGCATGCTGGAAGGCGGCGAAGACCCGCGCTATCTGGCCCGCCGCATCACCCGCATGGCGGTCGAGGATATCGGCCTGGCCGACCCGCAGGCCCAGACCCTGTGCCTGGGCGCATGGGATGTCTACGAACGGCTGGGCAGCCCCGAGGGAGAGTTGGCGCTGGCGCAGGCGGTGGTCTATCTGGCGCTGGCCCCGAAATCCAACGCCGCCTACGCTGGCTACAAGGCGGCGCGCAAGCTGGCCAAAGACAGCGGCTCGGCACCGCCGCCAAAGCACATCCTGAACGCGCCCACTGGGCTGATGAAGGATCAGGGCTATGGTGACGGCTACGCCTATGACCATGACGCCGAGGACGGGTTTTCGGGCCAGAACTATTTTCCTGACGGGATGGAGCGGCCCAGCCTCTACCAGCCTGTCGAACGCGGCTTCGAACGCGATCTGGCCAAGCGCACCGCCTATTTCGCGAAGCTGCGTGCCAAGCGCCAAGGCGGTTGACAAGCCTGCCGTCCCGGGAAAGAGAAAGCCCATGTTCAAGACAGCAGCAAAAGACGCGCGCGCCGCAGGGGCCGCCCGAAACCCGATGGGGGTCGCATGAGCGGAGTGCAGATGCGCCAGGTAGGCGCCGACGAGGCCGAACAGCGGCTGGACCGCTGGTTCCGCCGCCATTTCCCGCAGATCAGCCAGGGCCGGATCGAGAAACTGTGCCGCAAGGGCGAGATCCGCGTCGATGGCGGACGGGTGAAGGCCTCAAGCCGGGTCGCGCCGGGCCAGACCGTGCGCATCCCACCGCTGCCTGCCGAGGCCGCGCCCAAGCCCGAGGCCCCGCGCCTGTCCGAGGCCGACACCCGGATGATGCAGGATATGGTGCTGTACCGGGACGACCACATCCTCGCCATCAACAAGCCGCCCGGCCTGCCCAGCCAGGGCGGCAGCGGACAGACCCGCCACGTCGACGGGCTGGCCGAGGCGCTGCGCTATGACAAGCCGCTGAAACCGCGGCTGGTGCACCGGCTCGACAAGGACACCTCGGGCGTGTTGCTGCTGGCCCGCACCGGGGCGGCGGCCACCGATCTGACCAAGGCCTTCCGCGCCCGCAGCACCCGCAAGATCTATTGGGCCGCCGTGGCCGGGGTGCCGCATCCGCAGATGGGCACCGTGAAGTATGGCCTGGTCAAGGCGCCTGGGCACGGGCCGCGCGGCGAGGGCGAGAAGATGCATTGCCTCCACCCGCGCGAGGTGGACAGCACGCCGGACGCCAAACACGCCACCACCGATTACGCGGTGCTCTCGGCGCTGGCCAAGCGCACGGCCTGGGTGGCGCTGGTGCCGATCACCGGGCGCACCCACCAGCTGCGCGCGCATATGGCCGAACTGGGGCATCCGATCATCGGTGACGGAAAATACGGCGGCTCGGGGCAGGAAAACCTCGGCGACGGCTGGGGCGCGCAACTGGGCGGGGACATCTCGCGCAAGCTGCACCTGCATGCCCGCTCGATCAGTTTCGACCACCCGGTGACCGGCGCCCGCGTGACCGTGACCGCGCCGCTGCCGGCGCACATGAAGCGCACCTGGAAGGAATTCGACTGGCGCGAGGCCGATGTGCCGGAAGATCCGTTCGAGGACTTCCTGTGAGCAGCGGTCTGAAACTGGCGATCTTCGACGTGGATGGCACGCTGGTGGACAGCCAAGCCCATATCCTGCGCAGCATGGCGGCGGCTTTCGACAGCGTCGGGCGCGAGATGCCAGCGCGTGGCGCGGTGCTGGAACTGGTGGGCCTGTCCCTGCCGCTGGTGATCGCGCGGCTCTGTCCGGATCTGTCCGACACCCTGCGCGAGGGCATGGTCGCGACCTACAAGGACACCTTCGTCGCAACGCGAGTGGCCGACGGGGCGGCGACCGCACCGCTCTATCCCGGCATTGCCGAAACGCTGGACCGGCTGGCGCGGGTCGAGCCGCTGCTGCTGGGCGTGGCCACCGGCAAGTCACGGCGCGGGCTGACCCATGTGCTGGACCAGCACGGTCTGAGCCGCCGCTTCGTGACCCAGCAGGTGGCCGACGATCACCCGTCGAAACCGCACCCGGCGATGCTGGAAGCCGCCTTGCGCGACACCGGCTGCGATCCAGCCGACGCGGTGATGATCGGCGACACGGTCTTCGATCTGGAAATGGCGCAGGCCGCCGGTATTCCCGCCATCGCGGTCGGCTGGGGCTATCACCCGCTGGCCGACCTGCAACGGCTGTCGCCGCGCGCCATGGTGCAGGACACCGGCGATCTGGCCGCAACGATCCTTGACGTTCTGGGGGTGAGCGATGACTGAATGGGCGCAGAAACGGTTCTGGAAAGAGACCAGCGTCGAACCTGCGGAGGGCGGATACCAGGTCCGCCTGGACGGGCGCGGCATCCGCACCCCGTCCAAGGCGCCGCTGGTCCTGCCCACCGAGGCGCTGGCCCGCGCGGTGGCCGACGAATGGGACGCGCAGGACGAGGCCATCCTGCCCGCGACCATGCCGATGACGCGCACCGCCAATTCGGCGGTGGATAAGGTGGCGATCCAGTTTGCCGAGGTCGCCGACCTGCTGGCCGCCTATGGCGAAAGCGATCTTCTGTGCTATCGCGCCGAACATCCGGAAGAATTGATCCAACGTCAGGCGGCGGCCTGGGATCCGGTTCTGGACTGGGCCGCGCAGGAATTTGACACACAGTTGAACGTGGCGGCAGGCGTCATGTTCGTCCCCCAGCCCGAGTCCAGTATCGCTGCGCTGCGGCGAAAAACACATGCGTTGTCGCATTGGCAACTGACCGCCTTCCACGATCTGGTGGCGCTGACCGGGTCCTTGGTTCTGGGGTTTGCATCCCTGGACCCCCGCTGGAATCGCAAGGATATCTGGGCTTGGTCGCGTCTGGACGAGGACTGGCAGGCCGAGCAATGGGGCCAGGATGAGGAAGCGCAGGAGGCCGCCGCGCGGAAGGCACAGGCCTTCGCAGATGCAGCACGCTTTTACGATTTGGTCACCGGCTGACAAAATCCGCCCGGAAACAGGGCAGTTTCGAAACCGGTCCACTGCGCGCAACGTATTCAACTTTCTCGCCAACTCCCCCCCTTGACTGTCCATTGGGCTTTTGACCAAGGTTTGACCGGACCCGGAGACAACCGGGACCGGACCATGCATGGCATCCCGACAAACGGGAGCCGAACCGCGCAAGTTGCGGACCATCAGGAAGAGGTAGACATGAAGACAAACGTACTCCTTGGCACCATTGCCCTCGCCGGCCTGGCTGCCGGCGCCGTGGCGGCGGACACGCTGGAAGACGTGAAAGCACGCGGAAAGCTGAACTGCGGGATCAGCACCGGCCTCGTCGGATTTGCTTCGCAGGACGCGCAGGGCGACTGGCAAGGATTCGACGTGGCTGTCTGCCGTGCCGTGGCCGCTGCGGTTCTGGGCGACCCCACCGCCGTTGATTTCACGCCGACCACAAACAAGGTTCGCTTCGAGGTGCTGAACTCGGGCGAGATCGACATGCTTGCGCGCAACACCACCTGGACCTTCTCGCGCGATGTGGATCTGAAGCTCGAATTCGGGGGCATCAACTATTACGACGGTCAGGGCTTCCTGGTGCCGAAGGAACTGGGCGTCAGCTCGGCCAAGGAACTGGATGGCGCCACCGTTTGCATCCAGTCCGGCACCACCACCGAGCTGAACCTCGCGGATTTCTTCCGCACCAACAACATCAGCTACGAGCCGGTGCCGATCTCCACACCCTCGGAAGCCCAGCAGCAGTATCTGGCCGGCGCCTGTGACGTCTACACCACCGATGCCTCGGGTCTGGCCGCGACCCGCGCGGCATTCGAGGATCCTTCGGCGCATGTGATCCTGCCGGAAATCATCTCGAAAGAGCCGCTGGGCCCGCTGGTCCGCCATGGCGACAACAACTGGGGTGACGTGATCCGCTGGACCCTGAATGCGCTGATCGCCGCCGAAGAGCTGGGCATCACCTCGGCCAATATCGAGGAACTGTCGGCCGGGACCACCAACCCGGAAGTGAACCGGCTCCTCGGTACCGAAGGCTCGCTGGGTGAAATGCTGGGCCTGTCGCCCGACTGGGGCAGGAACGCCATTGCCGCCGGCGGCAACTATGGCGAGATCTTCGAGCGTCACATCGGTCAGAACACGCCGATCGGTCTGGCGCGCGGTCTGAACGCACAATGGATCGATGGCGGGCTGCTGTATTCGCCGCCGTTCCGGTAAGATCGTCAGGGGGCGGCGGATGTGGGTCCGCCGCCCCGTTCCATTCGGGGGGCTGGCCCCATCCGCGCCGCTCTTGCGCGCCCTCGGCACAGCAGCCCTGCCGAACGAAGGATAACCTCATGACCAGTATCAGCGATCCGGCGCAGCCTGCTTTCCGACTGAGCATGCTCGTCAACGATACCCGTTATCGCGGGATCACCTTCCAGATCATCGCCTTCCTTGCGATTGTCTTTTTCTTTGGCTGGCTGATCTGGAATGCGACGCAGAACCTGGCCGCATTGGGGCAGGACATTTCGTTCAAGTTCCTGGGCGAGCAGGCCGGCTACGACATCAACCAGAAACTGATCCCCTTCGTCAGCACCGACACCCACCTGCGCGCCGCGATGGTCGGCATTCTCAACACTCTGCTGGTCGCCTTTCTGGGCTGTATCACCGCCACGATCATCGGGGTCGTGGTCGGGGTGCTGCGGTTGTCGAAGAACTGGCTGCTGGCCAAGGTCATGTCGGTCTACGTCGAGATCTTCCGCAACGTGCCGGTGCTGATCTGGATCCTCATCATCTTCTCGGTGATGTCCAACGCCCTGCCAAGCCCGCGCGACTTTCGCGGTGACGATGCCTCGGCGTCGATGGTGCTTGACATGATGGCCTTCACCAACCGGGGCGTCTATGTGCCGGCGCCGGTCTGGGAGGCCGGCTCGGGCGTCGTCGTCGCGGTGTTCCTGGCCTCGATCATCGGCATCCTTTTCCTGCGCCGCTTTGCCACCAAGCTGCTGTACGACACTGGGCGCGAACTTCCGGTGCTGCAACTGTCGCTTGGCCTGTTTTTCGTACCCGCCCTGATCGCCTATTTCGTGATGGGATCGCCCATCGGCCTGGACACCCCCGAACTCAAGGGCTTCAACTTTCAGGGCGGGCTGAAGGTCCAGGGTTCGCTCATTGCCCTGTGGTGGGCGCTGGCGCTCTATACCGGGGCCTTCATTGCCGAGAACGTGCGGGCGGGCATCATGGCCGTCAGCAAGGGCCAGACCGAGGCCGCCGCCGCTCTGGGAATGCGCCCCGGCAAGATCATGCGTCTGGTCATCCTGCCGCAGGCCCTGCGGGTCATCATCCCGCCGCTGATCTCGCAGTACCTGAACCTGACCAAGAACTCGTCGCTCGCCGCCGCCATCGGCTATATGGACATCACCGGCACGCTGGGCGGGATCACCCTGAACCAGACCGGCCGCAGTTTCGAGGCGGTGCTGCTGCTGATGCTGTTCTATCTGCTGATCTCGCTGGCGATCTCGGGGGTGATGAACCTCTATAACAACGCCGTGAAGCTGAAGGAGCGCTGAGATGTCCCAAGGCGATCACTCCGTTGCATTCGTCCGCCACGACCCGCTTCCGCCGCAGGCCCCGCCGGTGTCGCAGGCCGGGCTGATCGGCTGGCTGCGCACCAACCTGTTCAGCTCGATCGGCAATTCGATCATGACGCTGATCACGCTCTACGTCATCTATGCCTTGCTGGCCGCCATCGTGCCCTGGGTCGCCAATGGCGTCTGGGACGCCTCGTCGATCCGCGATTGCCGCGAGCAGTTGCAGGGCGTCAATGCCGCCTGCTGGGCGGTGATCGAGGAACGCTGGCCGCAACTGGTCTTCGGCAACTACCCGCCCGAGCACTACGGCCGCGCCGCCATCGCCTTCGTGCTGCTGTTCGTGGCGCTGGCGCCGGTGCTGTATTTCGGATTGCCGCGCAAGATGCTGTGGTTCACCGGGCTCTATCCGTTCCTGACCTACTGGCTGATCTGGGGCGGCACGTTGTGGATCCCGGTCATGGCGCTGGTCGGCGTGGTCGTCGGGTTTCTGGTGTTCCGGGTGCTGGAGGACAAGTCGTTCTTCGGGGCGATGGTGGCCGCATTGGCCGCCGCCATGGCCTTCTGGATCGTGCTGACAGCCCCCCTTGCCGATGCGCTGGCCAGCGTGCTGCCACTGGCCCTTACGCCGGTGGCCAGCCGCGAGATCGGCGGCTTCATGATCAACTTCATCCTCGGCACCAGCGGCATCGCCCTGTCGCTGCCGCTGGGCATCCTGCTGGCGCTGGGTCGGCAATCGAGCTTGCCGATCATCAAGATGATCTGCGTGGTCTTCATCGAGTTCGTCCGCGGTGTGCCGCTGATCACGCTGCTGTTCGTGGCCTCGGTGATGCTGGCCTATTTCCTGCCGCCGGGTACCAATTTCGACCTGATGCTGCGGGTCATCATCATGGTCACCCTGTTCGCCGCCGCCTATATGGCCGAAGCCATCCGTGGCGGTCTGGCGGCCCTGCCCAAGGGCCAGTACGAGGCCGGAGACAGCCTGGGTCTGGACTACTGGCAGAAGATGCGGTTGATCGTGCTGCCGCAGGCCCTGAAAATCTCGATCCCCTCGATCGTGAACATCGCTATCGGCCTGTTCAAGGACACCACACTGGTGTCGATCATCTCGATGTTCGACGTGATCGGAATGATCCGTGGCCCGATCCTGTCCTCGACCGAATGGTTCGGGGTCTACTGGGAGCTTCTGGGCTTCGCCGGCGTCCTGTTCTTCGTCTTCTGCTACGGCATCTCGCAATATTCTCAATGGCTGGAGCGCAAGCTGGCCACCGATCATCGTTAAGGAGCCCGTCATGAGCCACCCCATCGACGCTGCCCCCGCTGCCCCGGGCCAGATGCGCATCTCGGACGAGGTCGCCATCGAAATCAGCGGCATGAACAAGTGGTACGGCCAGTTCCACGTGCTGCGTGACATCGACCTGACCGTCTATCGCGGCGAACGCATCGTGATCTGCGGCCCCTCGGGGTCGGGGAAATCGACGCTGATCCGCTGCATCAACGCGCTTGAGGAACATCAGGCCGGATCGATCTCGGTCGATGGTACCCTGCTGTCGTCGGATCTGAAGAACATCGACAAGATCCGGTCCGAAGTTGGCATGTGCTTTCAGCATTTCAACCTGTTCCCGCATCTGACGATTCTGGAAAACTGCACGCTGGCGCCGATCTGGGTCCGCAAGATCCCCAAGCGCGAGGCCGAAGCCACCGCGATGCACTTCCTGGAAAAGGTGAAGATCCCCGATCAGGCCAACAAGTATCCCGGCCAGCTGTCGGGCGGTCAGCAGCAGCGCGTGGCGATTGCGCGGTCGCTGTGCATGAAACCCAAGATCATGCTGTTCGACGAGCCGACCTCGGCGCTGGACCCCGAGATGATCAAGGAAGTTCTCGACACCATGATCGAGCTGGCCGAGGACGGCATGACCATGCTGTGCGTGACCCACGAGATGGGCTTCGCGCGGCAGGTGGCGAACCGGGTGATCTTCATGGACGCCGGCCAGATCGTCGAGCAGAACGAGCCAGAGCCGTTCTTCAACAATCCCAAGAGCGAGCGGACCAAGCTGTTCCTGAGCCAGATCCTGGGGCACTGACGCCCCGATAAACCTTGTGCGTCCAGCGGCCCGCGAAGACACCCTTCGCGGGCCGCTGCCGTGTCCGGGCGACGGGGATGCCCCCTGACTGTCGGATCAGTCGGTCAATTCGCGCGGGACGATGAAGTCCAGCACCTTGCCGGTACCGAGCTTCAGATTGGCCCAGCTGTCGATGGGAAACTCGGCTACGAGTGTTGCCAGCGTCGGATAGATGCCAAAGCGCGGATGCGCCGGGGCGGCGGTGACAAGCCGCGCCGCAAACTCTCCGATGCCGGGGTTGTGGGCCAGCAGGGCGACGGTGTCGCCGCTGGCCTCGCTCAGCGCCGTGCGCAGGGCCTTGGCCGAGGCCAGGTACAACTCGGGCATCAGCAGCGGAGCGGGCGTGGGCGGGAAGTGGGGCGCCAGCAGCGCCCATGTCTGACGGGTGCGGGCGCTGTCCGAACACAGGATCTGGTCGGGCACATGGTCATGCGCCGCCAGCCACGGCCCGATGGCATCGCAGGACCGGCGCCCGCGCGCGTTCAGCACCCGGGCGTGATCGTCCAGATCCGTGTCCTGCCACGAGGACTTGGCATGTCGCATCAGGATCAGGCGTTTTGGCATGGGTGGAAAGCTCTCATGTGGAACGCGGATTGGTCGGGGTGACGCCCTGAGGCGGCCCCCAGCGGGCAGGCGCGGCGGGCGGCACAGCCCTGTGTCATGCAGTCCTGGCCTGCCGCGCGGTCCAGAAAACCATGGCAGGCGGCAAGATCATAGCCCCGATCGGCGCTGAAAGCCGAGACCGGGCAGGCCGACAGGCAGGGGCGTGTCGCGCATGTGTCGCAAGGGCTGGGCGTGGCGGGCTGGGCGGGTGCCGCCCAGGGCAGCGCCACCGCCGCCCGGAAAGACACCCACAGCCCCGCCGAGCGGCTGACCAGCAGCCCCATGGGTGCGGCCCAGATCTGCGCACTGCGCAGCGCCCAGGACACGAAGGGCGGATAGGGTGGGCCGTCGGATGGAAACAGGGCCAAGCCACCGACCGAGGCCGCCAGCGGGGTCACCAGCCGCCGCGACAGCCGATCCAGCGGGTCGGGCAAGCCGTCACGCATCTCGGGCGCTCTCTGGGCCATGGTCCAGAAGCCCGGCTCCTGCGGCGCAATCAGGGCGATGCTGGCGAAGGTCGCGGGCACGCCATCGCTGGCCTCCAGCGGCACATGGGCCGCCTGAACCAATTGGCAGTCCGCAAGGGCCCGCTGAAAGGCAGCCGGGCCGGTCACGCGCTGCGGATGATCGAGCCGGCGCCGTGATCGGTGAAAAGCTCCAGCAGGCAGGCGTTGGGCGCCCGGCCATCCAGGATCACTGCCGCCCGGACACCGCTTTGCAGGGCCGCCAGCGCGGTTTCGGTCTTGGGGATCATGCCCCCGGCGATGGTGCCCTCCGCCGTCATCTGGCGAATCTGGCCTGCGGTCAGTTCGGTGACAACGGTGCCCGAGGCATCCTTGACGCCGGGCACATCCGTGAGCAGCAGCAGACGGCGGGCCTTCAGCGCCCCGGCAATGGCCCCGGCGGCGGTGTCGCCGTTGACGTTCATGCTGTGGCCTTCGGCATCGGCGCCGATGGGGGCGATGACCGGGATCATGCCGGCCTCGAAGATGGTGCGCACCACATCGGTGTTCATCCGTTCCGGGGTGCCGACGAAGCCGAGTGCGGGATCGGTCTGGCGGCAGACCATCAGGTTGGCATCCTTGCCCGACAGGCCGACAGCGCGGCCGCCCTGGCGGTTGATCGCGGCGACGACGCGCTTGTTCACCAGCCCCGCCAGCACCATTTCGACCACATCCATCACCGGCTGGCTGGTCACGCGCTTGCCGTTGACGAATTCGAACTGGATGTCGAGCTTGCCCAGCATCTCGTTGATCGCCGGGCCGCCGCCATGAACGATGACCGGATGCACGCCTACTTGGCTCATCAGCACGATGTCGCGGGCGAAACTATCCATCGCCTCGTCGCTGCCCATGGCGTGGCCGCCCAGCTTGATGACGACGGTCGCGCCCTCGTAGCGTTGCAGATAGGGCAGGGCTTCGGACAGGGTCCGGGCGGTGGCGATCCAGTCGCGGGTCATGTCGGTTCGTTTTCTCATCATCGGGATCCAGAAGCGTCCGCTGGTGTTATTATGTTGCGCGGGCGCTGCCAAGGGGCCGATGCGGATCGCCCCTGGCAGGCCGGGGCCTTCGGCGAGAGTATTTTGGTCAAGAAAAAGTCGCCGCCGGGTCAGGGGCGGGGCGTCAGTCGCGCAGGCCGTGGATGGTGCTGCGCAGGGTGGGCAGGCCGAGGCCCTTTTCCGAGGATGTGGCGATCAGTTCGGGAAATGCGGCGGGATGCTTGGAGAGCGCCTTGCGCACCTGAGCCAGCATCGGGTCGCGATCCTTTTCCTTGATCTTGTCGTCCTTGGTCAGCACCACCTGGAAGGGGACGGCGGATTTGTCCAGCAGGCTCATGATCTCCTCATCCACCGGTTTCACGCCGTGGCGCGAATCGATCAGCATGAAGGCCCGGCGCAGGGTCTGGCGGCCCGACAGATAGGATTTGAGCAGGCGCTGCCATTTCTCGACCACCGCCACCGGCGCATTGGCAAAGCCATAGCCGGGCAGGTCGACGATATAGAGATCATCGCGTTCGAAGAAGTTGATCTCTTGCGTGCGGCCGGGGGTGTTGGAGGCGCGGGCAAGCCCCTTGCGCCCGGTCAGCGCGTTGATCAGCGAGGATTTCCCGACGTTGGAACGGCCCGCGAAGCAGATCTCGGCCCGGTCTGCGGGCGGCAGGCCGGACATGGCGACCACGCCCTTTACGAAGGTGGTTTCGCCGGCGAAGAACTTGCGGGCGGCTTCGACGGTCACCGCGTCGGGTTCGGGGGCGAGGGGGAAGGGCAGGATCATGATGCGGCCTCCAGGGCGGCCAGATCGGCGCCGCGGATGGCGTCGAGATTGCAAGTGAGCTTGTCGAGCGGCCAGTCCCACCAGGCGATGGCAAGCAGGCGCGCCACGGTGTCGGCATCGAACCGCGCGCGGATTTCACGCGCCGGGTTGCCGCCCACAACGGTGTAGGGCGCCACATTGGCGGTGACAACGCTGCGGGCGGCGATGATGGCGCCGGGGCCGATGGTGACGCCGGGCAGGATCAGGGCTTCGGTGCCGATCCAGACGTCGGCGCCGATCACCGTGTCGCCGCGGTTTTCCGCAGCCCAGCTGGCGGGGTCGAAGCCCTGTTCCCAGCCGTGGCCGAAGATGTTGAAGGGAAAGGTGGAAAAACCGCCCATGGCGTGGGTGGCACCGTTCATGATGAAGGCGGCCCCCCGGGCGATGGCGCAGAACGGGCCGATCACCAGCCGGTCGCCGACAAAATCGAAGTGATAGCGCACGTTGCGGTCGAAGAAGTGTTCCGCGCCGTCCGGGTCGTCGTAGTAGGTGAAGGCGCCGACGGAGACGTTGGGCCGGTCTTCCGCCAGCGGGCGCAGGAACACCACCTGGTCGATGCCGGGCATCGGGTGCAGGACATCGGGATCGGGGGCACTCATCCCAGAAGCTCCACCGCGTCGCCCAACCCGATGGCGCCGGGTTTGGTGACCACGGCCTTGACGCCAAAGTCGATGTGGCCCCAGTGGCGGCGCAGCAGGTGCAGCGTGGTCACGTCATGGGTGCCGGTGTCGGGGTTGGTCTCGGTGGCGCGGCAGCGGGTGATGCGTTCGTCCACGCGCAACTCGGCACTGCCGATGCGCAGGGTGCGGCCGACCCAATCCAGTTCCTCGAACGGTGCCAGCCCGTCGAGCCAGAGGTTGCCGCGAAAGCGGCGCATGTCCAGTGCCTGGCCCGCGACCTCGCCAAGGGCGTCCAGCGCGGCGCGGCCGAGGATGGCAACCGAGGGGAAGGGGGCGTCGCTCATCCCTTCGGGCGGGGCCTTGACCACCTGTGTCGGGGCCGGGCGTTCGGCGGGGTAGAGCGGGCGCAGCCAGTCGATCAGCCGTGGCCCTTCTGTCGCGGGATCGACAATCAGGTCTGCTTGCCGGGGATGGCTGAGGTGGATGCGGTTGCCGGTGGTGCGCGCGGTGATCGCCATCAGTTCGGGGCCATAACAGCCGCGCGCGAAGTTGCGGCAGGGCTGCCATGCGCCGGTGTCGGTGGCGCCCCCGGTCAGCACGGCCCAGGCCCGGTCGCCCGGCAGCGGGCGATCCGGAGTCAGTCGGGTGGTTTCCAGAGGCTCGGCGCCGATCCCCTTGATCGGGTGACGCCAGATGGCGGCGAGCCTGTGGGTCATTCCTTCGTCGCTCCGGCCTTCTTCTTGAAGCCCGACAGGATGTTGCCGAGGATGTCCGGCTTGAAGCCGTGGGTGCGCATGATGAAGTACTGCTGCGAGAAGGTGATCACGTTGTTGGCGATCCAGTACAGCACCAGCCCGCTGGCGAAGCTGCCCAGCATGAACATGAAGATCCACGGCATCCAGGCGAAGATCATGGCCTGGGTCTGATCGGTGGGCGCGGGGTTCAATTTCTGCTGCAGCCACATGGAGATGCCGAGGAAGATCGGCAGGATGCCGAGCGACACGATCGCGAAGATCGACCCGACTTCGGGAACGCCCCAGGGCAGCAGCCCGAAGAGGTTCAGGATCGACGAGGGATCGGGCGCCGACAGGTCACGGATCCAGCCGAACCACGGGGCGTGGCGCAACTCGATGGTGACGAAGATCACCTTGTAGAGCGAGAAGAAGATCGGAATCTGCAAAAGGATCGGCAGGCAGCCCGAGGCCGGGTTGACCTTTTCCTTCTTGTAGAGCGCCATCATCTCTTGCTGCATCTTCTGCTTGTCGTCGCCGCAGCGTTCCTTCAGCTTCTCCATCTCGGGCTGAAGTTCCTTCATCTTCGCCATCGAAGAGTAGGATTTCCAGGCCAGCGGCAGCACCAGCGCCTTGATGATCAGAGTCAGGACGATGATCGACCAGCCCATGTTGCCGATGATGCCGTTGAGGAAGTGCAGCAGTTGGAAGATCGGCTTGGTCAGGAAGAAGAACCAGCCCCAGTCGATGCTGTCGACGAAGCCTTCGAAGCCCAGATCCTGCTCATAGTGCTTGATGGTTTCCCATTCCTTGGCCCCGGCGAAGAGGAAGGTTTGCACCTCGACCGTCTGGCCGGGCTCGACGGTCTGGGTCGGCAGGCGGGTTTCGGTCTGGTAGATGTCGGCGTTGGCGACATATTTGGCGACCGACAGGAAGTTCTGGCCGGGGGCCGGCATCAGCGCGGTCATCCAGTATTTGTCGGTGAACCCGATCCAGCCGTTGGCGGCCACGTCGATGATCTCGGCGCGGGCGGCTTCCCGGTCGACGTATTCGAGGTCGGGCATGTCGCCGTATTCGATTTCCTCCAGCGTGCCGTCGGACATGCGCACGACGCCTTCATGCAGGATGAAGAAATTGGTCAGTTCCGGCTCGCCGTGACGCGCGACGATGCCGTAGGGGGCCAGCCGCTGGGCGGCCTCGCCAGTGTTGGTGACCGACTGGGTGACGGTGAAGAGATACTGATCGTCGACGCTGATGACACGCTGAAAGGTCAGGCCGGCGCCGTTGTCCCATTGCAGTGTGACAGGGCTGTTGGGGGTCAGCTTGTCGCCGCTCACCAGCGACCAGGGGGTTTCCGCGCCGGGGACCTGTTCGAAAGTCAGGCCTGCGCCGGGGGCCCAGCCGTAAAGCGCGTAATAGGCGTGGGCGCCGCCCACCGGGGACAGCAAGGTGACGTTGGGGCTGTCGGGTTCGATTGTGTCGCGGTAGTCCTTCAGCGCAATGTCGTCGAGCCGTCCGCCGGTCAGCGCGATGGAGCCCTTGAGTTCCGGGGTGTCGATGGTCAGACGCGCAGAGGCAGTCAGGGCCGCGCTGCGGGCTTCAACCGGGCTGGCCAGGGGCGCGGTGGCCGCGGTGCCGCCGGCGGGCGGGGCGATGGCGATGCCATCCTGCGTCGCCTGCGCCGTGGATTCGGCCACTGGTCGTTCGGGCTGAACCGGCGGTTCCTCTGGCGGAAAGAGCAGAAACCAGCCAAGGATCACCAGGAAGCTGAGTGCCGTCGCCAGAATCATATTCTTGTTTTGATTGTCCATGTAGAACACCGCCTCGAAACTTGGGATTGCGGGCAGGTTCAACAGGCGCACCGGACAAAGGTCAAGCGGTTTTAGGCCGCAGCCCCTGCAATGTCGTGAATGAGCGCGTCCCGAATCGGCGGTTCAGCCCAGTTTTCTGTGCAGTGGCGCGGGCTTTGGGAGGCGATCGCGCAACTGGTGGACCCAGGCGGCCAAATCGTCCTGCGGCATCGGCCGCGCGATACCGTAGCCCTGAACATGGGTGCAGCCCAGTTGCGCCAGCATCGCGTGTTCGCCGGGTGTTTCCACGCCTTCGGCCAGGGCATCCAGATCCAGTCGTTCCGCCATGGTCACGATGGCCGAGACCATTTGCTGTTGTTTCCGGTCGTGATCCACCCCGGTGACAAAGGATCGGTCAATCTTGATCCTGCCAACCGGAAACCGGCGCAGCGAGGTGATCGAGGCATGCCCGGTGCCGAAATCGTCAAGGTCCAGCCCGCAACCATAGGACGCCAGCATCTGGATATTGCGGGCCACCACATCTCCGGACGTACCGGACACCACGGATTCGAGGATTTCCAGCGTCAGCCGGTGCGGCAGGATATCGAAGCCATCCAGTTCCCATGCAATCTTGTCCGCGAACGCCGGGTTGCGCAGTTCGGCCAGGGTCACGTTGACGCCCACGCCGGGGATGTCGAGGCCATCCTTGTCCCATGTTTTCAGCGCAAGGTAGGCGTGGCGGCGCATGACTTCCCCCAGCCGTTCGAAGCGGCCTGCGGCTTCAATCTCGGGGAAGAACTCGGCCGGTCCAAGCAGGCCGCGATCCGGATGAACCCAGCGGGCCAGCGCCTCGACGCCGCTGATGTCGCCGGTGTCATTGGAGACCTGCGGCTGAAACCACGGCCGGATCTGGCCGCTTTCAAGGGCGTCCAGCGCGCGGGTGATCCGTGCGGTGTCGGGCACCTGCGGCACCGGGCGGGCGGGATCATGGACCCGGATGGACCCGGCTCCCGCCCTTTGGGCGCGCACCAGGGCAGATTCCGCCGCCGCCAATACCGCATCGCCGGAACCGGACGCGATCTGCGCCGACAGCGCGATGCCTACCGAGAAAGACAGCCGTTGCGGATCCTCACCGACAGGCACCGGATCGGAAAGCTTGGCCTGAAGCCGGGCCCCGATTTGCAGCGCGGTCTCCAGATCGTAGCGCGCCGCCGGGGCCATCGCGACGGCGATCAGGCCCGGCGTCAGCACCGTGCAGTGATCCTGATCGCGCAAGGTCTGCTGCGCCCGTTCGGTCAGCACGTCCATCGTGCGGTCCAGCGTGGCGGGGGAAAATCGCTCCAGCAGGCGCGGGGTGTCATCCAGGTTCAGCAGGATGCAAACAGTCTGGTTCTGTGTGCCGTCCCTGTCCGGTCCAAGCGCCCGGATCAGCCGTTGCCGCGGCGACACCAGCGGCAACTGCGCCAACCGGTGCCCGGCCCGCCACCGGGGCAGCCACGCCAGTGCCAGCACCACGGGGCCAGACAGGGCCATCGCCCAGGCCATGTCACCGGATTTCAGATACCAGAACAGCGCCAGAAGCGGCGCCGAAGCGGCCAGCCCCCATTGCCCGCGAACAACCGAGGCGAGGAAATGTATCCCTGACGGCAGTGTCTGTCCCGCAATCGGCATCGCGTTCCCCTTCGGCCAAGCGTTTCAGGTGACGCTAGGGCGGCGGCCTTTGGGGAAGGTTAATGCAAAGGCGCGATCTGGAGCGGAGTTAGATCAAATTGTCCGGATCGGCTTGTTCCGAAACCGCCCGCGTCAGCCCGGCGAAATCGAACAGCTTGGGATCCAGAAGATGCGAGGGCCGCGCGTTCATCAAAGCCCGGAACATGACCTGCCGGCGCCCGGGCGCATTGGCCTCCCAGCCATCGAGGATCTGCTTGACCTGCTGGCGTTGCAGCCCGTCCTGGCTGCCGCACAGATCACAGGGAATGATCGGATAGCACATCGCGTGCGCGAATTTCTCGCAATCGGCCTCGGCCACATGGGCCAGCGGCCGGTAGACGAACAGATCGCCTTCCTCGTTCACCAGCTTCGGCGGCATCGTGGCCAGCCGCCCGCCGTGGAACAGGTTCATGAAGAAGGTTTCAAGAATGTCATCGCGATGATGGCCAAGCACCACCGCGGAGCAGCCCTCCTCGCGGGCGATCCGGTACAGATGCCCGCGCCGCAGGCGGGAGCACAGCGCGCAGAAGGTCCGGCCCTGAGGGATCTTGTCCATTACCACCGAATAGGTGTTCTGGTATTCGATCCGATGCGGCACGCCCATGCGCTCCAGAAATTCGGGCAGCACGGTGGCGGGAAACCCCGGCTGACCCTGATCCAGGTTGCAGGCCAGGATCTCGACCGGCAGCAGCCCGCGCCACTTCAACTCGTGCAGCACCGCCAGCAGGGTATAGCTGTCCTTGCCGCCCGACAGGCAGACCAGCCAGCGGGCGTCGCGTTCGATCATGCCGTATTGCTCGATGGCCTCGCGGGCATGGCGCACGATCCGCTTCCGCAGCTTGCGGAATTCGGTGGTTTTGGGCGCGCCGTGAAACAGCGGGTGAATGTCATCGGCATCATCAAGCATGGCCAGCCCCTAACCCCGCGCCCGCCGCAGATCAAGCATTCCCGCGCCAACCGGTGAATTTCCTCGCGCCGCGCCCGCGCCCTGCCTAAAGTGAGCGAAAATGAAAGGTTCAGGGAGAGCAGGATGCCCGATTACATCTTTTCCGTCCGCAAGATCCGCAAGGGCGCATTCATCCCAGAGCCCGGCCCGGCGCAATTTCTGGAAGTGCCGGACGACGCCACGGTCCATGGCCCCGACGACAGGATCACGCGCACCGCATGGTTCAAGAAGGTGCAGGAGGATTGCACCGGGCGCGTCAATCCGATCACCAATGAGAATATCGGCGACATCGTGGTCTATGTGCACGGGTTCAACAATTCGATGGAAGCAGTGGTCACCCGGCACCGTTTCATCAAGAAGTGCTTTGAGGATTTCGGCTTCGAAGGCACCGTGGTCAGCTTTGACTGGCCCTCCGATGACAGCGCCCTGAACTATCTTGAGGATCGCTGGGACGCCAAGCAGACGGCCAACCAGCTGGTCAAGGAAGGGATCGCCAATTTCGTGCGTTTGCAGCGCCCCGAGTGCGAGATCAACCTGCATATCATGGCGCATTCCATGGGCACCTATGTGGTGCGCGAGGCCTTCGACGACGCCGACGACCGGCGCCAGTTGGCCGCGAAAAGCTGGGCGGTCAGCCAGGTGCTGCTGTTCGGCGGCGATGTTTCGGCGGGCTCGCTGGCGGCGGACAGTTCGAAGTCGTCGTCGCTTTATCGCCACTGTGCGCGGCTGACAAACTACTACAACCACTTCGACAATGCGCTGAAACTGTCGAACGTGAAGCGCATCGGCGTGTCGCCCCGCGCCGGTCGCGTCGGCCTGCCCGAGGATGCCCCTGGCAAGGCCGTCAACATCAGTTGCACCGAAAGGTTTGACGCACTTCCCGAAACCTTCAAGAAGGACGATCTGGCCGGACACCGGTTCTATTTCGAGGACACCGAGTTCATGCGCGACGCCTTCTACACGATCCTCGGAGACACAGACCGGCACAACATTCCCACGCGCGAGCGTCTGGGTGACAAGCTGATCCTGAAACCTTGATGGACCGGAACGCCGGGTCGCATCTGAACCTCTGGCCCGCCCGAATTCCGGGCGCACCACTTTCTTCTTGGTGACAGTACTCCCGTCGGAGGCAAGAAATTCGCGCGCCCCGCGGCCAGAAGCGATCAGTCCGGAACGTTGTCGATGCCCGAACCGCCCCAGGGGTGGCAGCGGGCGATGCGCCGGGCGGTCAGCCAACTGCCCTTGATGGCCCCGTGGGCGGCCAGCGCCTCCAGTGCATAGGCCGAACAGGTCGGGTGGAACCGGCAGCCGTGGCCGACCCAGGGCGACAGCAACAGGCGGTAGGCGCGCACCGGCAGGGCGACGATATGGGCCAGTGGGCTCATGATCGGGCGGCTTTCGGGGCGTGGATCTTGTCCAGGGCGCGGGACAGGTCGCCCTGCATCTCGGCAAAGGGGCGCTGGGCGGTGGCCTCCTTGCGGCCCACCAGAACGTAATCCCAGCCGGGCTGGCCCTGGGCCGCGATCACGTCGCGCGCCAGCGCCCGCAGGCGGCGCTTGGCCCGGTTGCGGGCCACCGCGTTGCCGACCTTCTTCGAACAGGTGAAGCCCACGCGGATCGCATCGCCCTCGGTCTCGTCGTCACGGCGCTTGCGGCCCTGCAGGACAAATCCCGGCATGGCGCGGTATCTCCCGCGCGCGGCGGCCAGGAAATCGGTGCGCTGGCGCAGGGTCTGCAGGGGATGGGAAACGGCAGAAAGGCCGCCGTCGCAAGGCGAGGCGGCCATTTCAGGCTGTTCCACGGTCAACTCGGGCACCGTCATGGACGGGGCCAACGCCCTTAGGCGCTGAGCGACTTCCGGCCGCGGGCGCGGCGGGCGTTCAGGATCTTGCGACCGGCCTTGGTGGCCATGCGGGCGCGGAAACCGTGACGCCGCTTGCGGACGAGATTGCTGGGCTGAAAGGTGCGTTTCATCGCGCCGTCTCCATTTACTTGTGCGGGACCGCGAACGGGATTCGCGGGCATCGGAATTCGAAGCCCCGCTCCTAGAGCCTTATCCCGCGCCCGTCAACGTCGCTGACCGGAAATGTGGCGGGTTTTTCGACCCTTTCCGCGATTGTTACAGAAAAACCGTCCCGGCTCACAATCCCCTACAGGCGATCAACGGCCCGTGAGAGGGGCTTTCGCGACCGCTCCAAAGGGGGCATGTCCTTGACACGGTTTGGCGAAAGGCACCGGCATGAGCGATTTCTCCGCGACAGAAAATCAAGGCCCGCTGAAGCGGTGGCTGCCGCTGGCGGTGATCGTTGCGGTGGCTGCGGTCGGGGCCTTTACCCTGCGCGACCTGCTCAGCTTCGAGGCGCTGGCAGCCAACCGCGAAGCGCTGCTGGCGTTCCGGGATGCCAATTACACCATCACGGTCGCTGCCTTCATCGCGCTCTATGCGCTGATCGTGGCCTTCAGCCTGCCCGGCGCCACCATTGCCACCCTGACCGGTGGGTTCCTGTTCGCCACCTTCCCCGGCGCGCTGTTCAACATCGTCGCGGCCACCCTTGGCGCCACGGCGATCTTCCTTGCCGCGCGCTGGGGTCTGGGGGACCGGTTGGCGGCGCGGATGGATGCCTCGACCGGCACGGTCGGGCGGATCAAATCGGGGATCGACGAAAATCAGTGGGAAATGCTGTTCCTGATCCGGCTGGTGCCGGCGGTGCCCTTCTTCGTGGCCAATCTGGTGCCGGCGCTGGTCGGCGTGCCGTTGATGCGCTTCGTCGTCACCACCTTCCTGGGCATCATTCCCGGCGCGGTGGTCTATACTTCGGTCGGCGCCGGGCTGGGCGAGGTCTTTGCCAGCGGCGACACCCCGGACCTTGGGGTGATCTTCGAACCGCATGTGCTGTTGCCGATCCTCGGCCTGTGCGCGCTGGCGGCGCTGCCGATGGGTCTGAAGCTGCTGCGCGGCCGGAAGGGGATCTGACCATGGAAACCATCTCGTGCGATCTGTGCATTCTCGGGGCCGGTTCCGGCGGGTTGTCGGTGGCGGCGGGGGCGGCCCAGATGGGCGCCGACGTGGTGCTGCTGGAAGGCCACAAGATGGGCGGCGATTGCCTGAACTACGGCTGCGTGCCGTCAAAGGCGCTGCTGGCGGCGGGTAAACGCGCCCATGCCATGGGGCAGGGGGCGGCCTATGGGATCACCCCGGTGGTGCCGCAGGTGGATTTCGCCGCCGCCAAGGATCACGTGGACGCCGCCATTGCCACCATCGCCCCGCATGACAGCCAGGAACGGTTCGAAGGGCTGGGGGTGCGTGTCATCCGCGAGTTCGGGCGCTTTGTCTCGCCGACCGAGGTTGAGGTTGGCGAATACCGCATCACCGCGCGCCGCTTCGTCATCGCCACCGGCTCGCGTCCCTTCGTGCCGCCCATCGAGGGGCTGGACGAGGTCACCTATCATACCAATGAAACCGTCTTCAGCCTGCGCGACCGTCCCGAGCATCTGATCATCATCGGCGGCGGGCCCATCGGCATGGAGATGGCACAGGCGCACCGGCGGCTGGGCTGCGCGGTGACCGTGATCGAGGCCGCATCGGCGCTTGGCAAGGACGATCCCGAACTGGCCGCCATCGTGCTGGACCAGTTGCGCGCCGAAGGGATCGAGATTCTTGAGGAAACCGAGGCCGGGTCGGTCTGGGATTTCGAAGGCCGGATCACCGTGGAAACCTCGAAAGGGCCGATTGCCGGCTCGCATCTGCTGGTGGCGGTGGGGCGGCAGGTCAATATCGACAAGCTGAACCTCGAAGCCGCCGGGATCGATCATGATCGCAAGGGCATCACCGTGGATGCCGGGCTGCGCACTTCGAACCGCCGGGCCTATGCCATCGGTGATGTGGCCGGCGGGATGCAGTTCACCCATGTGGCGGGATACCACGCCGGGATCGTGATCCGCTCGGCGCTGTTCGGCCTGCCGGCCAAGGCGCGCACCGACCATATCCCCTGGGTCACCTATACCGATCCGGAACTGGCCCAGATCGGCCTGACCGAGGCGCAGGCCCGCGCGGCCCATGGCGACAGGCTGGAGGTCGCCCGGTTCGACCTGTCCGGCAGTGATCGCGCCATTGCCGAGGGCACGACCACCGGTCTGACCAAGGTGATGGTGGTGAAAGGGCGGCCTGTGGGGGTGTCCATCGTCGGGCCGCAGGCGGGCGAACAGATCGCGCTGTGGGCGCTGGTGCTGGCCAACAAGCTGAAACTGAGCGCGGTCACGAATATGGTTGCCCCCTATCCGACCATGAGCGAAGCTGGGAAGCGCGCGGCCGGGGCCTATTTCTCACCCCGGCTGTTCGAAAACCCGACGGTGAAGCGGATTGTGAAGTCGGTTCAGCGCTTTTTGCCGTAACACCGTGGCACGGACCAGGATCAGGGCGGGCATGTTCAACACTCTATCAGGCCGTTTCCTTGTCCTGACCATCCTGTTCGTGATGCTGGCCGAGGTCCTGATCTTCGTGCCGTCCGTGGCCCGGTTCCGCGAGGATTACCTGCTGGCGCGGCTGGAGCGGGCGCAGATCGCCTCGCTGGTGTTGCTGGCGGACGACATGATCGCGCCCGAGCTGGAACAGGAGCTGCTGGAAAACGCCGAGGTCTATAACGTCGTGTTGCGCCGCAACGAGATGCGCCAGCTGATGCTGTCCTCGCCGCTGCCCGCGCCCATCGCCGCGACCTATGACCTGCGCGAGGTTCCGCCGGCCAAGCTGATCGGCGATGCGATGATGCAGCTGCGCAATGGCGAGGATGAGATCATCCGCGTGATCGGCAACCCCACCCGCGCCGCCGGCCTGCTGATCGAGGTCACGATGGACGCCGCACCGCTGCGCGCGGCGATGCTGGACTATGGCCTGCGCATCCTGTGGCTGTCGGCGCTGATCTCGGCGGTGACGGCAGGGCTGCTGTTCTTCGCGGTGCGCCGGATGATGGTGCTGCCGATCCGTTATGTGGTGACCCACATGAAGGAATACGCCGCCGCGCCGGAAGACGTGCGCCACATCATCAACCCGCGCACCAAGGTGCGGGAGCTGCGCGACGCGGAACTGGCGCTGCAATCGCTGCAGACCCAGTTGACCGGGGCCTTGCGGCAAAAGGATCGGCTGGCGCAGCTGGGCGGCGCCGTGGCCAAGGTCAGCCACGACCTGCGCAACATCCTGACCACAGCCCAACTGTTCGCCGACACGATGGAGCGATCCAAGGACCCCCGCGTGCAACGCGCCGCGCCCAAGCTGGTCAATTCGATCAGCCGGGCGGTGAACCTGTGCGAGGCCACGCTGGCCTTCGGTAAGGCCGAGGAACCGCCGCCCAAGCTGGCCCGGCATCCGCTGTACGATCTGGTCGAGGAGGTCTTCGACAACGAACGCATCGCCGCCACCGATTGCGCGATCACCTATGTCAACGAAGTGCCGCCGGCCCAGATCATCCGCTGCGACTCGGAACAGTTGCTGCGGATCCTCGGCAACCTGGTGCGCAATGCGCGCCAGGCCATCGCCAGCACCGGTGCCCCCGGCACCGTGACCGTGCATGCCGATGAAAATGAGGCCGCCTGGACCATCACCGTGGCCGACACCGGGCCGGGGCTGCCGCCCAAGGCGCGCGAGGCGCTGTTTCAGGCGTTCCAGGGCAGTTTCACCAAGGGCGGCACCGGGTTGGGGCTGGTCATTGCCGCCGAACTGGCGCGCGGCCACGGCGGCACCCTGACGCTGGAAAGCAGCGATGACAGCGGGACCGTCTTCCTGCTGACACTGCCGCGTGGCGAAAGCGGATTGGCAGCGTAAAATTCTTCGTTTTTTCGCTTGCAGTCCTCAAGGGCCGCGACTAGAAGGACGCCCTACGCGCTGGTAGCTCAGTTGGATAGAGTACTTGACTACGAATCAAGGGGTCGGGGGTTCGAATCCTCCCCAGCGCGCCACTTCCCTTTAGAAAACTGATAAACTTCAGTTGGTTGTGGGTTCTGCCCTTCTCATTTTCCTCGGCAATGTGCCTACAGGTTGCAAATGCTTGGGGTTGGACGCATCTGTTCCGCCATTGCGCGGAAGGCGACTAGGGGCTGCACCTGAACGGCGAAGGCCGAAAGCTCTCTTGCCCCATGGTCAGGGGCTATGCGGTGTCACGTCTCGACCTCTGAAAGAGGAAAGCCTTTACTCCGCCAGCTTTCAAATGACCTCAATCAACTCCGGGCGCCCGGTTGAGGATAGATCGACCGTCATATTGGAATCGCTAGCTGCGATTCCGGCTTTGGCGCGACCGACTATCTGGATGAAGCATTTCAGCCGAGAGGTTTGTCTCAGCCGGCACGATCATGTCATTGCCCCATGGCATTGGTGCTATCGAGGGCCTAGCAGAGGTCATCCGCCTTGCGAACAATCTCATCAATCAGCGTACCCACGCCATTGGGGCAGGCTTCATGGTGGAAAAGATAGGCTTCGGCCTCCGCCATGCCGTGAATTTCCACGGCAATGGCTTGCGAGTCCCGGCGCGGCCGGCAGGGGGTGGTCGGTTCGGTGTGCATCGGGGCGTTCCTTTCTACAGGGTTCAGGCGTTGAAGGTGTGGACGCGGCCGTTCACGGCGATGCGCGAGACGGTCTCAAGATTGACGTAGCGTGGCGCTTTCGCTTCTGCGTCCCATACGGGCAACAGGTGAGGATGGCGGGTGGCGCGCGTGGCCGCAGCCCTTTGACCGGCGTCCGATGCGGCATCGCCCTTTACGTGGAATTTCAGAGTAGGGGGCTGAATCTTCATCACGCGATGGGCGCCATCCTTCTTGGTGAAGGTCACGGCGTAGAAACGACCCCTTGAGGCGGCGATGAGCGCGCGCTTGCGGGCGAGGTCCGCTGCTTTCGCGGCATCGGCCTCACAGGTCAGCGCGGCGGTGCGAGCGCAGCGCAGATCGGCCAGTGCGGCGATACCGGACTGACCACGGAAAGTGCGATTTTCAAGGCGCTGGATTTCGGTGGCAATTTCTTCGGCGGGGCGGGCTTCCATGGCGGCATGCGCCGCGCGGGCAGCTTCAGCCAATTTGACATGCTCCCAAGACTGGCGATGCTCCTTGCCGAACCCCGCGGCCGTCCATGAGGTTCTGTAGCTGGTGAAGCTCAGCCGCCAACACGATCGGCCCCAACGCGCCGTCATTCACCAGTCGGTGTCGCGGGGATTTCCCCTCACTCACCCGCATAAGGCTGTTCGGGATGAAAGCGACGGTGTTGGAACGCTCGATGATCTGCCAGCCGTCAGCACGCTTTTCGATCCAGCCCGCAGTTTGAGCGCGGTGCGCGGCCTGACCTGCACGAACAGCCGGTGCCGCGTGTTGCCCATGCTCATGCCGCGCGCGGGGTGCCGGTATTGCCTGACCAGGCGGTTTCGCCCGGCGCTCCGGCGTGAACGAGGAAGGTTTCGACAGCGGTGATTTTCATGGGCGATCCTGTTGTGACGATTGAACCTTGATCCGGGCCGGTCTGCATACGTCTCGGGTGGGACGAATGCCTTCGACAGCCCGTCCCGCGTGATGCAACAGTTCATGTGCAGGCCGTGATCAAAGAAGTTGTCAAACATATCGTAAAGTTGTTTGACCTATTTTGGCGATGCCCATATTGTGCCTTTCCAGACAGCAGACAGCAGACAGCAGACAGCAGACAGCAGACAGCAGACAGCAGACAGCAGACAGCAGACAGCAGACAG
>NZ_JBFBVU010000109.1:0-325 GCF_040689105.1 Meridianimarinicoccus marinus | reverse complement strand
CCCGGCTGAAAAAGATCGTGGCGGACCTGACGCTGGATCGTGAGATGTTGCAGGACGTCATACGCCGAAAGCTCTGAAGCCTGGCCGTTTACGGGAGATCGTCACCGGGATGTGCGTTGATTGGGGCGTGTCGATCCGGAAGGCTTGTGGGGCCATCTGTTTCGACACGTCCACCTACCACTACAAGTCCCGGCGAACGGATCAGGCTGCCGTCGAAAGGCGGATCAAGGAATGAGGAGGGTCGGCAGACAGTCCGGGGGACTGTTTGCCCGACGAATGCAGAGACCCGTGTGCGCTATGGCTACAGGCGCGTTCACGTGCTGCT
>NZ_JBFBVU010000108.1:0-327 GCF_040689105.1 Meridianimarinicoccus marinus | reverse complement strand
CATGATCATGCGTGAAGCCTGCGAAATTCACCAAGCCCCGCAAGGCGTTTCAGTCTTATGAACTACGAGGTCTCCGGGCGGCCAAGCATTGCCAACGTCGCGTCCAGTGGTGACACTTCTGCTTGGCAAAACCAGTGATATTTCTGAATGGTGTTTGCACGAAATGTTGCAACCAAGTATAGATGACCCTCGCTCCGCAAAGTAGAAATGTCCCACGTGGGCGCTGAGATGAGCAAAGCCTGACAGGGCGGATGAACTGGCCCCCATTTCGCCCGGACATCTTGGCTTGAGCCAGGAGGCTTAAGGATAGCCTTAAGCACGTGCTGA
>NZ_JBFBVU010000107.1:0-330 GCF_040689105.1 Meridianimarinicoccus marinus | reverse complement strand
GCCGCCATAGCGGCGGACGCGCAGGTTGCACTGTTCGGCATGGCCGACGAAGCCCTCCAGCAGGCACAGGCGCGAGCCGTAGGCGCCGATCAGGGCCGCGGCCTCATCCGTGGTGACCTTCTGATAACTGTGCGTCTTCAGGTACTTGCCGACCCAGAGCCCGCCGGTATAGCGCCCGGCCTTCTTCGTCGGCAGCGTGTGGTTGGTGCCGATCACCTTGTCGCCGTTGGCCACATTGGTGCGCGGCCCCAGGAACAGCGCGCCATAGCAGGTCATGTTCTCGAGGAACCAGTCGTCGCGGTCGGTCATCACCTGGACGTGCTCGCTGGC
>NZ_JBFBVU010000106.1:0-332 GCF_040689105.1 Meridianimarinicoccus marinus | reverse complement strand
AACTCATAGGACTTTAATTTTTCTATCCTTCTTAACTCATTTTCAGGAAAAACATTATTTGCCATTCACTTCTAATATTTAGATCTGGTTTATTGTGACCGTGAAGTTAATAAAAACATTGTTTAACGCCTAAACAATAAGGAAATATTGATCAGATAATGTTTTATAAAGAACAAACAACTGATCAATTAGTTGATGCAATAAAAAGATTTACCAGACATCCTCTTCATAATTTAGTTATTTACTAATTGAATTTTATAAAGCTTGACCTTATTAAGAAAGACAACTGTACGTTTTAGGAAGGCTGTACAAACTGATCAAATAAATAGCTT
>NZ_JBFBVU010000105.1:0-340 GCF_040689105.1 Meridianimarinicoccus marinus | reverse complement strand
ACTTGTTCGTTGTCTTTGTCATGATGCTCCATCCTACTCAGGAGTTGGAGCCTCCGGCAAACCCGGTGCGGGTCAGGAGCAGGAGAATGCGCGACTGAAGAAGATCGTGGCAGACCTGTCTCTGGACAAGGAGATGCTGCAGGACGTCATCAAGCGAAAGCTCTGAGGCCTGCCCGGAAGAGGACGCTGGTCGATGAGATGCGGTTGGATTGGCAGGTGTCGATCCGCCGGGCCTGCGCGGTGATCAAGTCTCATCGGCCCGGCCAGGCCGCGTTGGAACAGCGGATCAAGGAATGAGGAGGGTCAGCAAACAGTCCGGGGGACTGTTTGCCCGACGAAT
>NZ_JBFBVU010000104.1:0-356 GCF_040689105.1 Meridianimarinicoccus marinus | reverse complement strand
AGAAATCGACCTCGATGGCGATGCCCTTTTCGACCGCCAGATCGACGACGGCGGCGGCCACGGCCAGATCCTGAAGACCGACGCCGGTGCCGTCGAACAGGGTGATCTGGTCGTCCGAGACGCGGCCCGGATTGGTGCCGTTGATGACGGCGCCCAGCTGAGCGACATCGGCCTCGGCGATCAGCCCCTGGGACACCGCGTGCTGCGCCTCGCCGATGCTGATGGACTGGGCCACTTCGTCGGTGAACACATCCGCCTTGACCAGAAGCTGCGGGTCGACCTCCTGCTTGCCCTTGGTATCGGTGCCCATGCAGGCCACATGGGTGCCGGGGCTGACCTGATCGGCATTCAGGATC
>NZ_JBFBVU010000103.1:0-367 GCF_040689105.1 Meridianimarinicoccus marinus | reverse complement strand
TGAACTGGCCCCCATTTCGCCCGGACATCTTGGCTTGAGCCAGGAGGCTTAAGGATAGCCTTAAGCACGTGCTGATGTCTGAGATTGAAATCATCACCGATGGCGAGCGTCGTCGGCGCTGGTCTGCGGCGGAGAAGCTGCGGATCGTGGAAGAGACCCTGTATGACGGCGAGAGTATTTCCGCCGTTGCCCGCCGCAATGGCGTGGCACCCAATCTGCTGTATCGTTGGCGCAAACTGATGCTCGAAGGGGGCAGTATCGCCGTGACAGGGGACGACAGCGTCACAAGCAACAAGACGGTGCGCGAGATGGAAGCCCGCATCCGCGAACTTGAACGCCAGCTCGGACGCAAGACGCTCGAGGTGGA
>NZ_JBFBVU010000102.1:0-368 GCF_040689105.1 Meridianimarinicoccus marinus | reverse complement strand
AACAGCGCGCCATAGCAGGTCATGTTCTCGAGGAACCAGTCGTCGCGGTCGGTCATCACCTGGACGTGCTCGCTGGCGATATCATCGGCCACGCTCAGCATTTCTTCATAAGTGTCGCAGACGATGACCTCGCCATAGTCCTCCCAGCTTTTGCGGGCGGTCTCGGCGGTGGGCAGAATGCCGAGGATGCGATCGATCTCGGCCAGGGTGTCGCGGGCCAGCTTGCCGGAGTTGGTCAGCAGAACCGCGGGCGAGTTGTAGCCATGCTCGGCCTGGCCCAGCAGGTCGGTGGCGCACAGCTCCGCATCGGCGGCGGTCTCGTCGGCGATGACCATGGTTTCGGTGGGCCCGGCGAACAGGTCGATGCC
>NZ_JBFBVU010000101.1:0-379 GCF_040689105.1 Meridianimarinicoccus marinus | reverse complement strand
CGTCGAAGGAAGACGTGATCGAGATGATCACATCCGCCGCCCGCATCCCGTCCAGCTCCACCGCTTCGAACGGCAGTCCGGCCTCGGCGGCCACCTCTTCGAGGTTGGACAGCATTTCGGGGTGCAGGTTCCAGCCGATGACCCTTTCGAAGTCGCGCTGTTCCAGCGCGGCACGCAGCTGGAATTTCGCCTGGTGGCCGGCGCCGATCATGCCGATGACCCTGGCATCGTCCCGCGCCAGATGCCGGATCGACACCGAAGAGGCCGCCGCCGTGCGCAGGGCGGTCAACAGGTTGCCGCCGACCATGGCTCTGGCCTTGCCGGTGTCGGGATCGAACAGAAAGACCGTGGACTGGTGGTTGATGATCCCGCGCTTTTC
>NZ_JBFBVU010000100.1:0-392 GCF_040689105.1 Meridianimarinicoccus marinus | reverse complement strand
CCAGCGCGGCTTTCGCGCAGCCCCGGTCAGCCAGGAGAATTTCGGCGAGATCCTGAAACTGCGCTGCGCGCTGGAGGACATGGCCTTGCGCGATTCCCTCGCCTGCGGCGACAACCCGTGGGAAGAAGCGCTGGTGCTGGCCCATCACCGCATGGCGCGGGTCAACGGCGGCGATCTGACCACCTTCGAAACCTGCCACAAGGCATTCCACATGGCGCTTCTGGCGCGGTGCCGCTCGCCGATCCTGCTGCGCTATTGCAGCCAGCTGTATGATCTCAACGTGCGCTACCGGTATCTTGCGGCGCGGTCGCGAAAGTACATTCGCCGCGACGTGGCCGGGGAACACCAGGGCATTCTGGATGCCGCCGTCGCGCGGGACGCCGACCTGGCCT